>CAZYYF010000052.1:0-8146 GCA_964650875.1 uncultured bacterium | reverse complement strand
TAGCGTTGATTCAAGGGCTTCAAGGTTTCCATGTATGTCTGATATTATGCCTATTCTCATAAGTATTACCATGTAACTGCAACTTAAAAAGTTATACCCATTCGTCTTCAAAGATATAACGTCGTTGACTTCCTCATCAGATACATCAACATACTATCAGTGTGCCTCGTGGCATATTTCCTCATCATCTTGCTCTATCCTTAAATACGAACCGTTATAAGGCTCGCTTTCGTATTCAAAACTATCATTTTGAATGCGAATGCGCATTATTTATTTTTCTTCTTCTACTCCATATGATAAATTTTCCTTCTCCTGAAAAATACCTTGCAAATCTCCATTGCCAGAAGAGGAAATATTGAAAGAATCAATATCATAAACCAGTCAACTGTTCCAAGAAGTTGTGTCTTGAATATTTTACGGGTAAAAGGAAGGGATACAACTGCTATTTGCAATACAAAAGAAACAAGAGTTGCGAACACCAGCTTGATATTGCTAAATATACCGAGCGTGAAGATGGATTTTGTCATACTGCGGCAGTTGAAAGAATGGAAAAGCTGGGAACATGCCATGACAATAAATGCGCCGGTTCTGGCGCGTTCTATCCCGGTTTTTTCAAAAAGCAGTATATAACTGAAAGTTGATAAGCTGCAGATTGAGATAAATACTCCTTGAACCAGCATCAGTAGCGCTCTTTTGTTAGAGACTACAGGCGCTTCAGGTTTTCGGGGCGGTCGATACATAATAGATGTATCTATGGGGTCCACTCCAAGAGCCAGTGCAGGCAGTCCGTCAGTTACCAGGTTGACCCATAGGATGTGTATAGGTAGTAGTGGTACAGGTAATCCTACAAGCGCGGATATAAACATCACAAGTATCTCTCCAGCATTACATGAGAGTAAATAGTGGACAAATTTTTGAATATTGTCATAAATGCCTCTTCCTTCTTCTACTGCTGCGACAATAGAAGCAAAATTGTCATCAGTTACTACCATATCTGAGACTTCTTTTGTAACATCCGTACCTGTGATACCCATAGCTACACCTATATCTGCTTCCTTGACAGCAGGAGCGTCATTTATACCGTCGCCCGTCATGGCAACAACCTCTCCTATTTTACGCCATGCTTTTACGACTCTCAACTTGTGTTCAGAAGACACACGTGCATAAACGGCAATATTTTTTATTTTACGCAGGAGAGCATCTTCATCCATGTCATCTAGTTCTTCTCCACTCAACGCCAGTGAGGTTTCCTGTAAAAGACCAAGCTCATGAGCAATTGCTACTGCTGTATTTTTATGGTCTCCTGTAATCATAACGGTTTTTATACCAGCCTGTTTACACTTTGAAATTGCATCTTTCACCTCTGGCCGCGGAGGGTCAATCATGGCTATCAGCCCAAGGAATATCAGATGCGTCTCCACAAGGTTTGTTTCATAGCCAACAGGTAGGTTTTCCAGCTGTCGGTAAGCAATTGCTAACACTCTCATTGCCTTATCTGCAAACTTACTGTTAACTTCAAGTATCTTTTGTTTCTCTGCTGGAGTGATGGCAACTACTGTGCCTTGGGTTTCAATATGAGTACAGTCTTTTAAAATTTCCTCAGGAGCACCCTTGGTAAAGGCAAATAAACATCCATTATTTCTCCGTATAACCGTCATTTTCTTGCGCTCGGAATCAAAGGGAATTTCATCCACGAAAGAAAATTCTTTTTCTTTATCATCTTTCCATATCCCGGCTTTTCCAGCTGCTGTTAAAAGAGCAGCTTCCGTAGGGTCTCCAACTATTTTGTAAGTATCTCCAGTTTTAATCAGCTGGGAACCATTGCATAAAACAGAAGCCTGTAATATTTTATATAATGAGAGGTGATATTTATTGGTATCTATCTTCTGTCCGTCTAGTAGGTAGTCCCCTGTTGGTTCATAACCTATCCCGCTTACCTCAAAGATAAGGTTATCCGTAAAAACCGCTCTTACGGTCATTTCATTCTTTGTTAGTGTTCCTGTCTTATCACAACAGATAACAGTTGTACATCCCAACGTTTCAACCGAAGGCAGTTTTCTTATAAGAACATTGCGTTTTATCATACGTTGGACACTTAGAGCTAAAACTATCGTTACTACAGCAGGCAATCCTTCGGGGATAGCCGCAACTGCAAGGCTGACAGAAGTCAGAAAGACATCTATTATTTTCCCTCCTCGTAGCCATTCGAGAAAGAAAACCAGTGCTACAAGCAAAAAACAGGTACGAACTATCCATTTACTAAATTCTATAAGCTTCTTTTGTAGGGGAGTGGATTCGTGTTTTATGTTTTGTATCATGCTGGCTATTTTTCCCAGCTCTGTTGCCATACCTGTTGCAACAACAATAGCCTTAGATTTTCCCGCAACCACGGATGTTCCCATATAAACCATATTTGCTCTTTCCGCCAGGGACGTGTCCTTTTCCTGTAAGGCAGAAGCAGTTTTCAACACAGGGATAGATTCTCCTGTCAGGCTTGCTTCCTGGACGCTAAAATTAGAGGTATGCCAGACAATACGACAATCAGCTGGAATATTGTCTCCAGCCTCCAGTTCTACAATGTCCCCAGGTACAAGTTCAGCAGATAAAATTACCTTATGCTGATGGTTACGTATTACCTTGGTGGAAGGAGAAGAAAGTTTCTTTAAAGCAGAAAGGGATTTTTCGGCTTTATATTCCTGGATGAAACCCAAGATAGCATTTAATATAACAATAGCAATGATAACCAGGCTATCAACCCATTCGTGAAGCAATCCGGAGATTATGGCTGCTGCCAATAATACCCAGATGATAAAATCCCGGAATTGTTCTAAAAATATCATTAAAGGCGAACGGGCTCTTTTCTCTATAAGCTGATTGTGCCCATACTTTTGTAACCTATAAGAGGCCTCGGTCTCTGATAGCCCTTTAGTCAGATTTGTATGTAGCTCTGATACAATTTCTTCAATAGACAGTTGCCATATCTGTTTCATAGTAAATCCTCTCTATAATTACTGGTATCTTCTGTTAAAATGGTAAATAAACTGATGTTTTGGAAGAGAACCCCCTTTTTTCCCCGTGAATTTTTTCATCTTATATACCTGTCTCGCGAGATAACCTCTGTTATAACATATCCATTTTCAAAAGAAATCTTACGGATTGTAACCACATTTATGCAAGGACCGTCTATTGACGGATGAGTTACCGAAAGTGTAATTTTTCTATCTGGAGCAACACAAGATAATATGGCAATTGTCAGACAACCTTCTTTCTCCTCTGCTGTTATGAGGAACGGATATGTGCCTTCATTACGGAATTTGAGGTCAATACCTTCTGTTGATGAAACCGTTGCATCCAGTCCGGGCGCAATATATCCTACAGGGCTTGAATGGTTTTTCCTTTCCGTTATGGTAAGTCCTGCTGACAGAGCCGCTGCATAAAGGGTTGATGCTACCTGGCACAGACCTCCTCCGGATGCCAGCAGAAGTTTTCCATTGATGATAGCAGGCGCATATCCCAGTTCATCTCTTGGTATCTGCCATGTAACAGTTTCATTAAATGAGAATTCTGAACCTGGATGGAGAATAAAACCGTTAAGTTTTCTGACAGATATCTGTATGTTTTTTTCTCTCTCAAGACCTGTTTGGAAATATGTAGTATAGGTTGCCGCAGTGTACGGGAAAATAGCGGCACCACCACTGGATAATAGTATAACCCACCAACCAAACACAAGTATCGCATAAGATATCTTTTTCATTTTTCCGTTATTGTAAGAAAGTTTTCAGACGACTGTCCACAGATTTCAGGCAGATACATCATTGATGCTTTTGTCGGCAATATATGGTACCTGCCAGGTGTTTCTGCTCTCATATAATATGTGGTTTCTTGTAAAGCCTTTCCAAAGATAGGGTTGAAAAAAACCACTTTTTCGTCTCTCACCTCACGTCTGATATACCAGCCGTAATTTTCGCTTTCATCTACCACCTCACAGCCTGCTGGAAGCATGTCTTCAATCATAATGTATTCATATTCCTCTCTTCCAGAAACGGTAATTTTTACCATAATGATATCTCCTACTCTTACAGTATTTTCTTCAAGTTTTTCATATTTCTCACGAGATACGCCCTGTTTATCCTGCTCTTTTATCACACGGAAATATTCTCTTGTAACACCAAACCCTTCGTTTTTTGGCTCTATGAAGGCGTCTCTTGTAGTATATCTCAGGTTATGGGTATAGTATGCTGATCCCTTGCCTTCTTTTGAAAGAGAAACCTTATTTTCACTTCCAGGTATTAAAAAAGCAATAGGGGTTTGTGTCGCAACGGAAAACTCTTTGAGAGTTTCTTTTGTTATCCGCGCCTCGGATACTTTCCTATCGTTTACCTCAAGAATCACCCGGTAATCAGGAGATAACTCATCAATTACCTTGAGAAAATCAGTGAAAGCAAGAACACATACGGCGGTATCTTTTGTAGAACGCCAGAAACCTGCCTTTTCCCGCCAGAGTAAATACCGGATAATGCCGGGTATTTCTTTTCGCTGTGGGTCAACCGCAATGGTTGCCCTGAGTGCCCAGGCAGTTGCCTCAATATTACTATTTGTCCACCTGTACCAGCCAGGTTTTTCAGTTGTCCAGAAAAACATCTTTCCTGCAATGTCAGACTTTTGTTCATAAAGTTTTTCAAGCAAAGCACCTGCTTTTGTCTTATCGTTCTGCCCCGCATATATAAGTGTAAGAAGCGAGAGGGAATAAGAATTAATCTCATAGGTGTTTTTGTATAGTTCCTCAACCTCATTTTTCTGGAAGGTCCCCGCAAAGGTAAGAGCAAAAAGGATATATGTCCTTTCATCAGGATCAGACACCTCTTTAAGAATTCCTTTCAGGAAATTCTTTGCACGCTCAAGTCGTTTTTCATCTATATAATAACCTGCTTTTTGAGCGGATGTAAGCCCGTAAACCACATACGCACTCAGATAAGGTCTGCTGGTATCCTGGGACCACCAGCCCCATCCTCCATCAGGATTTTGGCTTGCATAAATCCGGGATAGACCTGTTTTAACCATGTCAGGCATATTCATAAGCATCTTCTGGAAAACCTCTGCATCGTTTGCAAGGAACGAAAGGTCTTCTATTCCTAAGGATTTAAGGGAATGGGCAACATACACAAGAGGGACAAACCTGTTTAATGTTTGTTCCACGCACCCGTAAGGGTAGTCAGCAAGGTAATTGAGGTTTCTGAATAAACCTGATGCGAGTGAAGGATAGATGTATGTTTCAAGTTTTATTGTATGAGGGAGAGCAGTCGAATCAATAGAAAAATTATCTGATGAGGTAACATAAACTTCTCCACTTTTGCTCTTAAAAATCTCCTGTCCATAAGTCAGTACTGGAAGTGTCAGTTCCATAGCGTCTGTTACTTTTTCTGATGAGGCTTTTAGTGTGATAACAGCCTTTTCCGTGTCTTTTACCTTTACCTTCCAGTCAAACTTAATATCGCGGCCTGCGACAACAAACCCTCTTTTTTGATGAGCGTCAAGTATTTCAAGCCCACTTGCAGATAGTTCAACCTGCAAGGGCATATCTTGTTCAGTATAGTTGTGTACAATCCCGGTTATGTAAAGTCTGTCATCTTCAACAAAGAACCTTGGAGTTATAAGCCTTGCGACCAGGGGTTTGGAGGAAACTATCTTATGTACTGCTGTTCCAACAAGTGTTTGTTCTGTTGCTCCCCTTACAGTTGCACGCCATGTTGTCAGGTTGTCCGGGATTGTAATATCCAGATTTACGGTTCCTTGACTGTCAGTAATAATAACAGGGTTCCAGTACGCGGTATCTTTGAAATCCCTTCTTATGCTGTCGTCAAGCCCATCTTTGCCTGCTCCAGCATACAGCCATTCATAAAAGGAATAAGATGAGTTTACCGTATGGGGTTTTCTACCATAGAAAAAGTCTTCTATTTTAGGTACAAGTTCTGACGATATTGCATATATGGATTCATCTACAAGGCCAAAAGAAATTTCTGTGGGTACGGGTGTTCCAGAAAAATCTTTTGTTGTAATCTTATACTGAACTTTTTCTCCTGGCTGATACTTCTCTCTATCACTTGTTATCTCAATATCAAGAAGGTGTTTTTCAGGTGCTATGTTTATTAACTTACTAGCTGTATAATACTTTTTGTCGTGGATACCTGTAACTGTAATATACAGGTTAGGGATGTGCTCTTCTTCAATCTTAAATGTAATAAGGTCAGTGTTGCTACCTTCAGGACGAACAACCTGCTGGCTATATACCTTTGAACGTTCTATCCCTACCAGTAATGGCATATCCGCCACTGCTGAGTTTATAAGAATCTTGACGGTATCTCCTACCCTGTAATTACTCTTATCTGTAACAATTTCTATCTGTTTTCTGCCTGCCCATGAGGTCGCATAATCCCGTTGGGGTACCCATATATATATGTTTTTCGTAATCAGGTTATTGAATTCATCCTGAGCCTGTGCATATATCCTGATAGTCCCTGCCTTTGTAACATTTATTTTGACAGCTACTCTGCCTTCAGCATCGGTTACGACAGACGTCCTGAAAAAATCAGACAGGGAAAACTTGCTATCTTTGTAGCTCTCAACTCCTGCTGATATCTCAAGAGTTTTATTGCTTACAGGCTTGTTGTTGTAATCGGTGAGATGTAAGGTAGCCGTTATTTCTTCACCCGGATTGTATATGTGTTTTTCTGTCATTATCCCTATCTTAAATGTCCCAGGGACAACAGTGACCTTGCCTCTTGCTGTTACCTGCCTTCTGCTGATATCAGTTACCTGCGCTTCTATGGTATAGATAGTTTCATTTGCATAGGCATCTTTCAACGGTATCTCTATAAAAGCCTGCCCTTTTTCGTCTGTTGTTGTTTCTCCTGCAAGAACCTGCATTCCGTATCCCCATCTGTAGTCTTCCTCTTCATACTCGTAGTCATCCCATCCATAATAACTACTGCTTACTCCTTTCTGATATACCGAGTATACCACTTTTGCATTCTTTACAGGCGCGCCAAAATAATACTGCGCATAGATGGTAGTAGATATCTTCTCTTTCGGAAGATATGTATTTTTCTCTGTTGTAACCTTAACAGAATATTCGGGTTTCCTGTATTCAAGGACCTTAAACTGACCGGAGTTTTTAGAAGCATAAGATATGTGGTAAACCCCCAGAGTAGCCTCTTCTGGCAGAACGAAAGAACCGTGGAAAGAACCTGTCGGACTGATATCTAACGTTGTTTTGTAAAAATTGTTGCCAATGGGGTCCGATACATAGATAGTGGCTTTGCTCACTTTTGTTATTTGATAGAGACCACCTTTTTTTTCTCTTGATACGCCTTTGAAATATACTGTCTGTCCGGGCATGTAAACAGGTCTGTCTGTGTATAGATATGTATTTATACCTTCTTCTTCTGAACTATTGTAGTAATTCCCAGAGAGAAACGCAATGGAACTTTCATGTTTGGCTATAAGCATATAATATCTTGCTGTTGTTTCAAACAGACCGTCTTTAGAGGTAAGTCCTTTTCCTGCAGCCGTGAGGTTGTGGTTGAAGAAAGTAAGGCTGACTTTTTCAAGAGGCATTCCTGTATTGATATCGCAGGCATAAAGTGTAGTTTTCATACCCTCGCCAGTTTTTGATACAACTGCCAGATCAGTTACTGTAAACAGGTGTCTTTGTTCAGGAAGATTTTCAGGTCTTATTACAGCGACATATACACCCAATGGCAGACGACCTATGTCTATCTTTTTATCGTATATATCGCTTAAAGGACTCGGGTATTTTATCTCAAAATCTTTTTTATATACAGCAAGTGTTTCATCTATCTCAAAGTATCTCACAGATTGTCTCAGGTAATCGCCGGAAGTTTTTATAAAGGTGTCCTTGGGTAGTTTTTCAATTTCTTTTTCAATATCTATTTTAACGACAGATAAACTGAACTTTTTCACACGAAATGCATTGTAAGTTAGAAAAACAGTTTCGGATTCTGTAAATACACGGTTTCTATCATAAAGGTTAAAACATTCAGGCCGCAGAGACATAGTAATAGTTGGTATTTCCGAAGTTTCATTTTTTTTGACTGTTATATTGTGGAGCTCTATCTCCTGGTAACCC
>CAZYYF010000051.1:0-8451 GCA_964650875.1 uncultured bacterium | reverse complement strand
AGGCGATGCGGGTCACTAGGCGCTGGCATCCCCATTGCCGGCCGATGCCACGCCCTGGTGCGGGGAGCCGCTCGTGCGCGCATCGCTTGTCGGTGCGCGCAGGTGGGGCCGGGCCTTGGGGGGCCCTGGTGCGCAGGTGGGCGCGCGTTTGGGCCCCCCCTGTGGGTGCTTTTGGGGCCCCGGGGGGCCGGGTCTTGGGGCGCCCTGGTGGGCCCTGGTGCCGCGGGGCGGCGGCGGCGGCGATGGGCCGGGGCGGCGGCGCGGCGGGCGATAGGCGGCGGCGGCGGAGTTCACAATCGAAGGATGTACCTTACTTGTCGGGGGTACCCCTTGTGTTTTGCAGAAAAAAAGTAGTAGCATTTTTTCCGTGGTTGTGTTTGTGTGTTGGTTGGTGTGGTGTGTGGAGGCGGTCATATTTTCGCGTAGAGCGTTTGATTTTGGCGTGGTAAGGGGTAGGGTCACCTTGGTGGGATTCGTGGGCTTGTAGCGAAACGTCGTGCGATTACGGGGCATTGTAGGAATGAGTGGAGGTGAGTTGAGATGTTGAGGGAAGGTGGCTTGGGTGGATTGGGTGGATTGGGTGGAGGAGGAGGTGGTTTGGATGAGCGGTTTGAGGTGTTGGCGCGGTCGGCGATGGAGGTGTTGTGTCGGGCGGTGGGAGGGGAGGAGTTGAGCAAGGGCCAGGTATCGGCAGCGGAGCGAGTGTTGGCGGTGTGGGAGCGGTATCGGAAGTCTGAGCGTCGTGTTGGAGGTGATGAGGTTGTTGGGGCGTTCGGGCGGTATGGAGGTTGGTCGTCCGGGGCAATCGAATCCGCGCTTGGTGAGGCAGTACAAGAGTTGGCTGGGGAGGCTGGGGCGGGGGGAGCGGGGAGCATTATTGTTGGAGATGTCGGAGAAGGCTAGGTGGGACCTGCATTTTTTTTCGGTGGTGGTGAGTGGACGGGATATTTTGACGCCGCGTGAGGAGTTGCATGGGAGGCTTTGTCGGTTTGTGGAGGAGTTGGGTTTGCGGGCTCCGCATCGGCGGTGGCTGGAGGTGTTTCGTGGTGGTTTGAAGTCGTCGTTGGCGACGATTGACGGGAGTTGCCAGTGTGTGGCGCGGAATCCTGAGGAGCGGGTGTTGATTATCAGCGCGACGTTGCCGCTGAGCCAGAGTTTTTTGAGTGAGATCAAGGGTGTGGTGATGGGGCCGTCGTGGCGGCTGTTGTATCCGGAGTTACGTCCTGATACGCGTCGTTGGAATGACGAGGAGAGTTCGATACGGATTGTGGGTGGTCAGCGGCGTGCGCGGGAGGCGTCATGGAAGGCAGCGGGAGTGGAGACGGCGAAGACAGGTGGTCACTTTTCGCGGATTGTGTATGATGACTTGGTGACGGAGGAGAATGCGGCGAGTCGTGAGCAGCAGTGGCAGCTGATCCGTCGGTTCATGTCGTGGCGGCCGCTGGTGGCGCGGTGGCAGTCGCCGGAGTTGCTGGTGGGGACGCCGTACTACCAGTATGACCTGTACGCGTGGTTGTTGCGGGAGCGTCCTGGGATGTTCCATCGGTTTCAGCAGCCGGTGGTGGGTGTTGATGGTCGGACGGTGTGGCCGGACGAGTTTCCTGAGGAGCGGCTGGAGGAGTTGCGGCGGGATATGGGGCACCTGTTTTACGGGCAGATGATGTTGTCGCCGCGGGACCCGTCGCATGAGATCGTGCGGGAGGGTGACCGGCGGTGGTTCCGCTGGGGAGGGGAGGCGGTGCGGCAGGACGTGGACTGGATGCAGATGGAGGACACGATGCGGCCGGTCGAGGTGGAGCGGCGGGCGTTGAGTTTTTTCATGGCGTGTGACCCGGCGCTTGGGAACGAGAACAGCGACGAGACGGCTGTGGTGGTGGCGGGTTCGGACGGCTACGGGAATGTTTACATTGCGGAGGTCGTCCATGGGTTATTGACGCCTGCGGAGACGATCCCGTTGTTGTTTGAGTTGCGGCGGCGGTGGAACGTGTTGCGGACGTGGGTGGAGACGCAGGGTGTGGGTGGGGCGCTGTTGAACATGCTGGAGAGTGAGATGCGGGTGCGTGGGGAATACTTCTTCGTGGAGAAGGCGGAGGGTCACGGGGCGAAGAAGGTGGACCGGATCTCGGCGACGCTGGGGCCGCTGTACCGGCAGCGTCGTGTTTACCATCATCAGAGCTTGTACAACAGTCGTGCGGAGAAGTTGCTACTTGACTTTCCGCACGGGAGGTATGATGATGTGCCCGACGCGCTGGAGACGGCGGTGGCATTGGCGCGGAAGTACGGTCGGTTTGGTGCGGCGCGGGAGGACCAGGTGCAGGCGGTGGTGGACAACACGTTTGGTCTGAACCCGATGCTTGGGATGACGCGTGAGGAGTGGGGCCAGGTGACGATGCGGGATATGGTGGAGTACTGGCAGGAGCATGGCGGAGAGCGGGGAGTGGATATTTACTAGGTGGGGTCTGGTGGCCCATGGCGAGGTTATCCGACGACAGCTTGCTGAGCGAAATGGAGCAGATGGTCGAAGAGGCCAACGAGGCTGTCCGGGACCTTCATTCGCGCTGGGACAGGTTTCTTGAGTTTTACCAGGGCATCCAGGACACCGAGATTGGCCTGGCGGGTGTTGCGGGGGCCCGGACGGACTGGGCGCCCGTCAATGTTATCTTCTCTACGACCGAGACGAAGGTACCGATCCTCTCGGATGCCGTGCCGATGTGGTTTGTGGTGTCGCCCGACGGCAGGCATGACCGGGAGGCGGAGGCCCTCACGAAGGCGCTCCAGAGCGTCTGGTATACCCGCAACGTCGGGCGGCAGTACGAGATGATGCTGCGGGACCAGGTGCTGCTGGGGACGGGCTTCCTGAAGGCCTGGTGGAACCCCACGATCGGGCCGCTGGTGCCCAACGAGGACGGGGAGCTTGAGCGTCTTGGTGATGTTGACGTGTCGTGGCAGGACCCGTTCTCGGTGCGGCCGGACCCCGGGGCCCGCAGCCTCGAGGAGTGCGAGTACCTCGTCCTCACGAGCGATATAACGAAGCAGCGGGCGGCGCGCCTCTGGGAGAAGTTCGACGCGAAGAAGGCCGAAGAGGTGCAGGGGTCGTCCCTCGATACCGAGCAGAATATCTGGACCCGGGCCGTGGCGTGGGTGATGGGCCGGGGCCCGGGGCCGCTCAACAACACCGTCACGCCGCTTTACCGCATCCACGAAGTCTATTACGATGGCGGCGCGAAGCTTTGCATCTACAGCGGCAAGAACCTCATCTACGACGGCGATAACCCCACACCTGGCCAGCAATACCCCATCGTGGCCTTCCCGATGTATGAGCGCGGCTACAGCATCTTTGGGATGGCCGACACGCCGCATATCATTGATATCCAGACGCAGTACAACCGCATCACCTACCGGATTGCGCACAACGCGAGGCTGATGGCCAACAACCTCTGGAAGGTGAGCGACCCCAGCATCAAGGTGAGCAACGTGCCCGGGTCGGAGGTCTACGTGCCGCCCGGCCAGAGCCTCGAGCCGCTCATTCCGGGCCAGATGCCGCCCTATATCTTCGCTTTTCGGGAGGCCCTCAAGCAGGATATTGATATGGTGACGGGCGTGCATGACGTCACCAGGGGCCTGCGACCGGGGAGTGTTCAGTCCGGTATCGGTATTCAGCAGCTGCAGGAAGCCGCCAACACACGCCTCCGGCACACGGCGCAGTCCAACAGCCGCTACATGGAGCGTCTCGGGCGCCTGGTCTTTGATTTTCAGCAGAGCCACTACCGTGAGGAGCGCACCATGACGTACATGGAGGGGTCGCGACCGCAGCGGGTGTACGTGACGCCCGATATGTACCGTGCGCCGCAGATGAATCCCGAGGCCTTGGCCTTCGGGGAGCCCGAGGAGGGCGCCTTTGAGGCGGAGCTGGGCCCGGAAGAGGTCGTGGAGCAGGAGATTCACTACGAGGTGGTCGTGCCGCGGGTCGGTGATCTCCCCATGAGTGCCTCGGCGCGGGCGGAGCTGGCCCTCCGGACGGCGGCGGTGCAGTTCCCGGACGGCCCCGCGATTGACCGACAGGCCCTGTTGGAGCAGCTGAAGTTCCCCAACGCCACCGAAATACTGCAGCGGATGCAGCAAATGCAGAGCGCCAGCGTCCAGGGGCAGATGTTGGCCCAGCAGGAAGCCGCAGGCATGCCGCCGGAGGCCGCTCAGGCGGCTCCCGCGGCCCCGGAAGCCGCCCCGCAGGACCCCACCATGGTCATTCAGCAGCTCCTTGAGGCCCTCGAACAGGTCCTCACGCCCGCTGATATGCAGCTTCTGGACAGTATTTTGACCCATGTTGAGCAGGGAATACCGCCCTCGCAGTCCGAACAGGGCT
This sequence comes from uncultured bacterium, assembly GCA_964650875.1. Classification (GTDB taxonomy): domain Bacteria; phylum Ratteibacteria; class UBA8468; order B48-G9; family JAFGKM01; genus JALNXB01. Next base: position 4,088 of record CAZYYF010000051.1, on the reverse strand, counting down.
GGATCGCCTCCTTGCAGCCTGATGTGCAGCAGATGGTCGCTGAACTCATCATGCTTTACCTGCAGATGGGCCGTTCCGGGGAAGAAATCAGCCCGGAAATGGCTCTGGTGAGCCACGGAGGTGTCTAAAGATGCCCTACAAGTCGCAAGCGCAGCGTCGGTGGGCCCATGCCACCGCTGGAAAGCGGGGCGGCATGACCAAAAAGCAGGTCGAAGAGTGGGATAAGGAGACCAAAGGCAAAAAACTGCCCGAAAGGGTCTCCCGGAGACGCAAAAAGCGATGAAATCACTCGATGATGATGAGGCCTACCTCGAACTCCTGGACTGGGCGCTGGACCCCTACGAGTGGCCCGAGCCCAGCGAGGAAGAAATCCAGTGGCTGATAGAGCATCGAGAGCAGCTGGAGCAGGAGGTCAAGGCGGCGCGCAGAGACCCCAATGATTGTATCTACAGCTTGCAGGAGCCCATTTGCCATAAGCTGTATTCGCAGGTCGAGATCGTCGAAAACGTGATGAATACGACGTCGGTCTTCGACCTGTTGCAGCGCAAAATGCCAGGTTAAAGGAGACTACCCAATGGACCCCGTGACAGCGGACCGGCAACCCACTTTGGACCCGGTGCCAGGCGACGGTGAGCAGTCGAGCCCAGATGCGGTCCTCGAAAGTGTCCCGGAGCAGCCGGAAAGCACTGCGGAGGACGCCCCGGAGCTGGTTGACGACGCCGGTAAGCCGGACTTCGATGCCCTCGTGGCGCTCCTTGGCGACGAGGACGCTGGCCCCAGCGACGATAGCAGCGCCCCGGAAGACGTAGACGAGAAGCCGCCAAGCTTCGGCACCAAGTACGACAGCATGACTGATGAAGAGCTGACGGAGTACCTTCGCGGTCTGACGCCCAAACAGCTTCGCGCTGAACTCGGTAACGGCAAGGCAATGCAATCGCGCTTCAACCGGGAACTGCAGCAACAGCGTGAACTGACGCGCAAACTCGAAAGCGACCTCGCTGCCCTGCAGGAAACCGTGAACTCGCAAAAGGCAGCCCCCGCTACGGAGCCTGCGCCCCACAGACTGACGGAACGCGACCTCTTTGACGAAGAAGGGAACCTCAAGCCCGGGATGTTGTCGCAGCTCATCGCCCAGGAGGCCATGAGCCTCGTGGAGCCCCTCAAAGAAGGGCTCACCGCCCGGGAACGTGCGGAGCAGGAGCGCCAGAAGAGAGAACTCGAGCAGCGGCTCCTTGCGACCGAGACCAAAATGAAGGCCGCGTTTCCGCATATCCGCGAAAATCCTGATGTCATGGCTGAAGTCTATCAGTTCATGCGGGACCACAACGTCATGGATATGGTCGCGGCTTATGCACGGCTCTATCCGCGGAAGTACGCTGAAGCTGTGGTGGCCTTCGAACAGAAGCAACGCAAAGCAAACAAACCTACAACAAGGCCGCCAGTAACGCCAGCCAGTGGCACTTCGCGTGCAGAATCGGCTATACCCTACGATGACCCTGAACGCTTTCAGGAGGCGCTGGCGAAAGAAATCGCCAAGGGCTTGGGGTAACTGCTACGGTGAGGTTACTGGTCGGCCAAGGAGAGTAAGAAGATGGCCGACCCCACAATCAGTACCCTAACTGCCGTTTGTGAGAAGTTCTACCCTGAGAGATACGTCGTTGACAACGTCGTGAAGGGCACGCCCGTCCTCGATGCGCTGCGGCGCAAGATGCGCGAGGGCGGCAGCGAACGCATCACCTTCGATATCGAGTACGGCCGCGTCAACGGCGGCGTGCGCGCCTACAACGCGACGCGTACACTCACCCATTCCCCAGAGATCGCTACGCAGGGCAGCCTCGACTGGAGCCACTACTACGTTGATGTTGTCCTCGAGCAGCTGAAGATCGCCTACAACGCCTCGGACCCCCGCCGTCTGGCCAACTACCTCAACATGTACGTTGATTCCGCTATCGCCACCATGCGCGAGAGGCTGCTGTCTCCTGATATCTTCAAGGAGCAAACAGGGAATCACATGTACTCGATCATGGATGCCGTTAGCGACAGCACGACCTATGCAGGCATCAACAAGACCTGGGATGGCCTCTCGCAGTGGCAGGCGGTTGTCGCCGAGGCCGACTACACCATCACACCCAGCACAGGGAAGGTGGCGCCGATCTCGCCCTACCTGGAGAACTTCTCCAAGATGATCCGCCTCATCAAGCAGATCTCCGGGAAGACACCCGATATGATTGTCACTTCCGGGCCGGTCTTTGACCGCCTGAAGGAACAGATCAACGCCAACGACAGGGTGTCGGCAACGCGCAGCGGAGACAGCGTGGCGTGGGGCTACACGAATATCGGCATTGACGGCGTCCCCATCGTCTACGACCTGGACTTCGAGACGGCGCAGTGCACCGACTTCGACGGGAACGGCGACAATCGGTCTGAGTGTGGCGGGCACAAGGCCCTGTTCCTCAACTTCGACCACCTCTACATGTTCTACCTCAAGGGCTGGAACATGGCCTGGAACAAGCAGGGGTGGCAGGTGAGCAAGGGCGCGACCGACTACTTCAATGCCATCAACTGGACCGGCGGCATTGCCTGTACCGCCCGCAGGGAGCAGGGCATCATCTATGGCATTGACCCGGACCAGGACGTTGACGACTTCAAGCTGATGTCTGACGGTCAGACCAACAAGGATGACTTCGTGTCCAGCGGCTCCTAACCGCCCCATCCTGGAGACGGGGGGAAGGCCAGGGATATGGCCTTCCCCCCGGATTGACGGAGAGGAGAGACAGAAACGTGGTCTACTATCTCGCGGTGGGCGGCAACGACAGCAACCCCGGGACGGCCGACGCCCCCGTCGCAACTTTGAACAAGGCAGTCTCTCTACTGACAAGAGGCGGAGATGAGCTTGTAATCAGACCAGGACGCTATGTTTGTCAGCCAATATCGGGGATGCCTGAACGTGATAGCTGGGATGAACAAGTTGTAATCCGTGCCGAGAAATCTGGAACAGTAGAGCTGGTTACGCCTCAAAGTGGCAACATACTGGCTGTTCGCTCATGCACCGTTGTCAGGGGGTTACGGTTTTCTGGGCTATATGGGATAACCCAGTATGATTACCTGAATACACCTCTGCACCATGTGCTCATTGAGCAGTGCTGGTTCGGTTGTATCGCCCCCTACAGGACGGCCCGCGGCGTCTTTCTCATAGGAGACACCGACTACATCACCATTCGTGATTGCCAGTTCGACCATTGTCTTTCAACGCCATTAGTCCTTGGGAGGCCCAACGATGAGGACAAGTGGGCCACCAATATTCTGATCGAACGATGTGTCTTTGCTGAGAATGGGCGCACAGGAAATAACGAGGGAGTATGTATTGAGGGGGTACGCGAGGGGTCGACCAATGGCTACATTCGCGACCAGAACATCATCTTGCGTGATTGCGTATCATGGGGCCACGGCGATGCCGGATATGACGTCAAGACGGTGGCAACGTTTGACCGCTGCATTGCCTATGACAACAACTGGGGCTTCAAGGTATGGGGGGAAGGCACAAGGCTTCTCAACTGCCTGGCCCATAATAACTGGGAAACCGGCTTTGCGCTGATAGCTGCAAAGCAAGAGGCATGGAACTGCACCAGTGCTGCCAATGGCAAATATGCCTTCCGGGTCTACAAGCAGAGCCATACCAATAAGCTTCGCAACTGCATCATCTTGGGCATAATCAAGAGCATCCGCAGCGATAGCTACTATAGCCAGATGCCGGATATAGATTACTGCTGCTGGTGGGTGCCAAACCCCACGGATATTGCCTATGAGCCAGAGCATGTGTATTGGAACCTGCCCTTTGCCAACTTGCAGAGCAAGACCAATCCACACCCATCGGTGCCCAACATTGTGTTTCCACAGCCAGGCGAGCACATGGTCTATGCTGATCCGCAGTTAGTTGATGTTGATACCTTCACCGGCTATCCGCGACCGAGCTCAAAGAGCCCTGCGCGGAAGGCTGGTCTCTGGATGGATTTCCTTGTCCGCGACCTCAGCGGTTGTACGCGGGCCCTTGGCATACCTCCTGACCTGGGAGCCCTAACCAGCTTGGC
>CAZYYF010000050.1:0-8755 GCA_964650875.1 uncultured bacterium | reverse complement strand
TGTCATCCACCACAACAGTATGTCCCGCATTGGCTCCTCCCTGATACCTTGCCACTATATCAACGTCATCCGCCAGATAGTCTATAATCTTTCCTTTTCCTTCATCGCCCCATTGACTACCTAACACTACTGTTATCATCTATGTTGCCTGCCTTTGTTGTATGCCTAATACCCATTCGTCTTCAAAGATATAGCGTCCTTGAGTTCCTCATCGACTTCGTCAGCATACTATCAGTATATCTCCTGGCCGATTTCGTCGTAGCCTTGCTCTATCCTTAAATCCGAACCGTTATCATACTGGCCTTCGGATTCAAAATTATAATTTTGAATCCGAATTCGTATAACCATTGTTGGTTAACTGGTAGATATCTTCTGGTGGACTATCGTATTTAATGTCTATAAAAATTTTACCCATTTGTCCAACTACTAATTCTACCACAAATTCTAACATTTGGCAAGTTGTTTTAAATAAAGCTTATAAAAAATTGTATAATTATTTTGCAATAATTACAAGCATATTATATAATAAACGGCATTATGAAAAAACTGATAAACTCTTTGAAAGAATACGAAGGAATAAAAAACATAGCAGGACCTTTGATGTTGATTGAAGGCGTTGAAGGTGCAGGATACGGAGAACTTGTAGAGATTACCACACAGGCAGGTGAAACAAAACAGGGAAAGATATTGGAGGTTCACCACAACAATGCCCTTATCCAGGTATTTGAAGGGACAACCGGATTAAGTACTTCCAAAACAAAGGTAAGGTTTACAGGTAAATCTATAGACTTCGGAGTTTCTCCTGATCTTCTGGGCAGGATATTCACAGGTATGGGTAAGGTAAGAGATGGCGGTCCGGAAATCATTCCTGAAAAATATCTTGACATTAATGGTTCACCCATCAATCCCACACGAAGAGACTACCCATCGGAATTTATCCAGACAGGCGTTTCAGCCATAGATGTATTAAACAGCCTGGTACGCGGGCAAAAACTTCCTATCTTTTCAGGAGCAGGTATGCCCCATAATCTGTTAGCAACGCAGATAGTCAAGCAGGCAAAGATACCTTCTGAACAAAAAGAAACAAAATTTGCTGTTGTTTTTGCAGCTATGGGTATTACCTTTGAAGAAGCCGAATTTTTCCAGCAAGAGTTTAGAAATGCGGGAGCAATAGAAAGGTGTGTTATTTTTATAAACCTCGCTGACGAACCTGCGATAGAAAGGATTTCAACGCCGAGGGTTGCCCTTACGACAGCCGAATATCTTGCATTTGAACTCGGAATGCATGTTCTTATCATACTTACAGATATGACTAACTATGCAGAGGCTCTCAGAGAAATATCCGCTGCAAGAAACGAGATCCCAGGCAGACGTGGTTATCCTTCCTACCTGTATACAGACCTTTCTACAATATACGAACGTGCAGGTAAAATAAAAGACAGAGAAGGGTCTGTAACCCAGATAGCCATACTGACTATGCCTGAAGATGACAAAACCCATCCCATTCCAGACCTTACCGGTTACATAACAGAAGGGCAGATAATTTTTTCACGACAGATGCATCTTAAAGGTATTTATCCACCCATAGATATTCTCACCTCTCTTTCAAGACTCAGAGATAAGGGTATCGGCTTCAATAAAAAAACAGGTAAGCAACTTACAAGAGAAGACCATCCTGCTGTAGCAAGTCAGCTATTCACTTCTTACGCAAGAGGTAAAGAAGCAGAAGAACTTTCTGTTGTGCTTGGAGAAGCCTCTCTTAGTGAACTGGATATCGCCCATTTAAAATTTTCACGCAATCTTGAAGAGCATTTTATTACTCAGGGCAAAGACGAAGAACGAACTATACAGGAAAACCTTGACATAGGCTGGCGCCTTCTCCATACCCTTCCTAAAACGGAGATGAAAAGGATTCCTCCTGAAATCATGGAGAAATATTGGAAGCAGGATCTGGTGAAAAAATGAAACTTAAGGTCAACCCAACACGTATGGAGCTGTTGAAACTGAGAGGCAGAAGGAGTCTCGCGAAACGGGGGCATAAACTGCTTAAGGACAAGGAAGAACAGCTGCTTATAGAATTCAGAACTCTGGTCAAGGTAGTTAAGAAAGAACGAAAACTAACAGAGAAAAAACTACTTGAATTTTATTCTGATGTTCTTAAACTCAAAGGAATGATAGACGAAAAAAGGTGGGAAAGTTTACTAAACAGCGCTCTTTTTACAACAGAGTATCATATTGAGACACAACGGATATTCAATATTCCCATATCAAAAATCCTGTTTAAAACAGCACCTGAAAAACCACCTGAAAACCATCTGGTATCTCCTTACTACCGCTTTCTTGTGATTAAGGGAAAACAGATCATGCATCAGCTTCTCGCTCTTTGTTTTATTGAAAATAAGCTCATAAGCTTTGCCTCAGAGATTGAAAGAACCAGAAGAAGAGTTAACGCTCTTGAATATGTTCTGATACCTAATATAGAAGAAACAATAAAATTTATAACCTTTAAGTTGAACGAAAATGAGCGTGCATCTCTTGTGACATTAAAACATATCCAGCTAACCCGCCAATAAACCTTCAAAGACTTTTGTCCTTGCGAGTCTATGTATGTGGCAATAACATATACGGTTTGAACATTTCGTGAGTCTTTATTGGAAGATTAAAACAACTGTTTGAGAGTGTGTCCTGTTTCAGCAAGCATTTCAAGCACGGTATTAGCAAGTATATCCCCGGTTTCAGGAGCCATCTTACTCCATAAAGCAGTAGTTGTTTCATGTCCGCCTTCACGTTCAAAGGCTTTTTTTGTAGGAATATATCCTAACCACCCATTTGCCAGAGAAACAATATAGGTATAAGGTGTCTTATGTTCTTCTTTAATTCGTAGCTGGTGTTCCACAAAATATTCACATGGCACAGAAGCAAAAGCAACTTTCCCAAGCCTGCAAACCTGAACAACGACATCCAAACTATCCCCTTTTTCCCTGAGATTGCGTAGAATTTCTAAAGAATGTTTGTACCATCCTTTTTTTACCAGCTCAGGTAATACCCCGATAAACATCTCAGGATTGCGTACCGCAGCCTCAAGTTTCTCAAGACTTCTGAGCGGAAGAGAAATCTTCCTTTCACGAGATTCTATATCCCAATCAGCAGAAAAATCTTTAATACTGTCTATCAATCTCCGGACATCAACAGCCAAAAGGGACCCTGTACTTTCAACAGATGAAACACTATTTATGTTTCCACATGCTCCAGCTAGAAAAATACAGTCCGCTCCATAATGGGTCTTGATATCTGTATAAATAATGCCCGGATAATCTGATGACACAAGACCCATTCTCATGTTTGCATGAGCAGAAAAATTAACCATTACCCCAAGTATCTTGCCTTCCATATTTTTTATACATACCACTCCGATCTCAGGGTCAATAGGACCTTCACAGCAGAGAATATCGTTTGTAAGTAGGGTAATCTGAGGTTGTGTAATAACAGTACCGTCCCTCCGGATATACCTCCTATTAGCAGAAACTCTGTCCTCATACCCAGATATAGCACCGCACACAACAGGTTCCCTACTTCTCCATGCCATCTCTATTGCCAACGCACCTTTCTGTATCATACTTTCAATATAAGGTTCTTCTTTCTTAAAATGTCCTCGTTCAACCACAGCAGGGCAGGCATGGTTATGCGTGGCACATACCATAAGATTTGAAGAAGGAATACCTGTTGTCTCTGTAACAATTTTCTTTATACGTTCTACATACTCCGCTTCAATAATTACTATGTCAAGTGAAAGAAAAGCAAACTGATTGTGCCCATCATCAAAGACTGCTGAATGGGCAAAAATAGGGTCTATTATCTCTTCGACCTGAGAAAAATAAGTTCTGATAGGAAAATATTCGGGACTTATGTCAACCTGAGCAAATCCTGCTTTCATTTTTTCCCTCCCGGGTTGTAACAAGGTTCTGCCAAATTTGGCTATGCTTTAAGTACGTTTCTCTTTCTTTCAATCGTTATAAGTCTTTATATGCTGTCATTGCCAACGTATTAAGGAGAAAAACTTAAAATAGAAGAACTTTTACCGAATAAAGTAAATATTCACTCAACCACATCATTGCGAGGGAGCGAAGGGATTGCCACGCCAAAAGACGGCTCGCAACGACAAAAAGCGTCGGATTACCACGGCCCCAGAGTGTTTCTATATCTTTTCCTTCTCTATGTCCTATTGTATCAACGATACGTCCGACGAGATGAAGATTTCATCTTTTTTTTACTGTAGATGCACTTATTGGCACAACCTCACTCAACAAAGCATCATAGACATTAGTAAAATAGTCATGAATAAAGGCTCCTGCATAAATCTGGAAGCTCTTGTTTTCTGGAAGTTCTGCCAGAATACGAAAAGTCATTTCTCCCTCACTATTTTTACCTATTGTTTTTAACAGGTCCCCAAGAGAAACCTCCTGACCACTGCTGGAAATGAAATACCTGTATCTCAAAACGTGTTCATCAAGATAACTGATGATATGGTTAACTTCCATTTCTCTGTCGCCAGCAGTGTCTTTCCAGATGGTTATATGCTCATCATCAGTTATGATAGTTTTTGTGTAAACACCTATGAGATTGGGACTGTTGAGAAGGTTCATATTGGTAAACAAAACAAGATCTTCTTGAACAAGAGGTACACGTATGTCAGTATCCCATCCAAGAATATTTTCTACCTGGAGAACCTGGCTATCACAGCCAAAGGCGGGAAACTGGTCATTATATGTGTCTATAAGCCGAAAACCATCGTTCTTCAAGATATGTTCTATAAACTGTATATCAGTAACATCCGTAACAGCTGTTTGGGCACCTGCTTTTTCCGTATTAACAAGCACATTGGCATCGAACTGACTTATGAAGTTAACATGCACCAATGGCATATCTGTCTGGATATCCTGGGTAATTCCGTTTTCATTAACTAATATGCCACCTTCTTCTTTTACCGCAGGTCTCAACCATGAGATATCAGCGGGTTGCTCCTGAATGAGAGTAGCATGGGCGGTTGCAATAATATCCATATCAAAAGGATAAATTCCAGCGTCAGATATTACAAAATACATCATAGATTTGTCATTACCGTTACCGGGAAGACAAACCGCACCTTCCTGGTAATCCTTATAATAAAGATTGAAGGTAGCAGTCTTAGGAGGGTCCTTCATTTTTGCGGTAACCGTTTTTCCTTCCAATAGACTCCATCCATTCTGTATAAGGGTATTGACCAGGTTATTATTATTGGGGTCAACTGCCATATAAACGGTTGCGGGCCTTGTGAGATTAAACGAAAGAAATGTGTCCCCTGTATATCCAGCGTCTTCATTTGTTGTTCTTATAATTTCTCTGCCTCCCAGTTCTGAAGGGAAACCTGTCAGTCTATATGCGCTTGCGCTTCCCAGGTAGATAGGATTGCGGATAGCGATGTTTCCTATGTTATCTTGGTTATAAGTACCACAAGCCCCTTCTGCTGCTGAAATGTCGTTCATAAAATTCGTAATGGCAGAGATAAGGTTTATGGTAACTTTGAAATCAGTACTGGTCCAGTTCCATGGGTCAAGAAAAAGAGAAAGGAATTCCGATAATGTTATCCTTTCCCCCCCTACATAAGTAGAATTGTAAATCTGCTGGCTTATGTACGTTTTGAACTGGTCCTTTGTAATAACTACGTTTAAAGGAAAAGGTATACTACCATAGTAATTATCCACCATTTCCTGCGCTCCCGCTTTCATCTCTCTCTGGTAATATCCACCTGCAGTTATGTAAATATCGCTTGCAATTACACTTCTACCTACAACAGCCATAACCCCGCTTCCACTTTCCAACGCCGTTATTATATTCATCACTATGAAAAGATTGTCGGGGTGCTCCTGTATGAAATCAACAGTCTGTGAAGTGAAATTTAATCCTCGCGGATGGATTGCAACAGAAATACGGGCAATCTTTTCTTCAATATCATCAGGTTCTATCACCAGCACAAATCCATCCTCTCCATAACATTTCAGCCAGAAAAACAACCCATTTAACCATATGGTATTGTCAGGATTTGCAAGCAGTCGAGAAAAGGTGTTGTCAAGAGTATCGTTAACAGCAATATAACTCTTCGGGTTCAAATAAAGTTGTTCTTCAATATAACTCTCCTGGTTCAAATAAAGTTGTCCTTCTGGAAGTGTTGGCCAGACAACCGCAGAACCTCCTCCACCACCACATGCAAGTCCCATAAAAACTACTGCTAATAGAAGAAATAAAGCGCAGATTTTCCTCCTGATATCATCCATTGTATTCCTCCTCGTATAATATGTTTGTAAATCTGTTAATGGTTTTTAAATAGTAGTTAGACTGCTATTTCTTTTTACCAAAAGGCAACTTAAATTTTTTCCCCTCTTTGCTTTCAGGTTTTGTTTGAGGTTGTGATTTTACCTTTTGTTCCTCTGAGGTAGGTTCTTTCTTCCTACCAAAAAATTTAGATCTCTTTTCCGCACCTTCTACTGGTGCTGTCTTATCTGATATTTTTTCTTGTGATTCAGGTACCTCTTTTTTCACTTTTATCCTTTCCCGCCGTCCTTTTTTAGATGATACTGTTGTTTCTGCTGAGGATGGTTGTTGTTTTTGCTCTGCTAATTCTTCATTTTTCCTGACCTCTTCATATTCAGGATAGAGACCGTATGTTTTTACCAGTTCTATTACCCTGCAGTACTGTTGAAAAGAAACATTCTTGGGTATTGAATGGTCAGAGTGATATATATACCCTCCGTTTTTTTTGGCAGATTCAAACTTGGTTTTTATCTCCTGCTCTATCTTTTCTGGATTTGGGTCACACATAAGTCTCACATCAATACCTCCCATAAAAGAAATCCTATCCCCAAATTTTTCTTTCAGAGAAATAATATCCATTCCTGCCTTGACTTCTATAGGCTGGAGACAATCAACTCCTACTTCTATCAACGTTGGAATAAGTTCTGAAACATTGCCACAGCTGTGAAGAATGGTTTTCATTCCTTTAGAATGGAAATATTCATACAATAGTCTGTCAGCTTCATAGTGCGTTTTTTTGTATGTTTCAGGGGAGAAAAACAGTCCGTTTCTGTATCCCATGTCGTTGTAAGTGTATAATGCATCAAACCTTAATCCGTTTTTCAACATAATGTCCGCTGTGATAATAGCAAGCTCGGCTATGGTCATTATCATCTCTTTTATCCACCCAGGATCTTCTGCCATGGTGATGAGTATCTGTTCGGCTTTCATATAATACTGAAGGGCGTCGTATCCTGATGTAAAGCTAAAGCAAAGAAATTTTCCTTCTTCGTAAGCCGATGTATTATTCTGTATCTCTGTTGCCCAGTTGATTCTTTTTATATCAGGTGCCAGTCTTTTTTTTATCTCTTTCCAGTCTTCTTTTGTTTTGATGGGCCAGTCAATAATTTCAGGCGTAGTGGAATAATCTTTATGGTTTTTTCTCTTACCTCCGAAAGCTGTCGTGGCAATTACAAACTCTTCATTTTTTTCTATAACTTTTACAGGAAATCTGGGAGTCAGGTCAGGGTTAGAAAAACAGAATTCATAACCAAAATATTCTTCCGGTGACATATCTTCAGGAAGTCCTTCTTTGTGCCACCTTCTTGTGGTGGCTCCCCATACAACGTCCTGTATGGGCACGCGGTCAGGTATCTTATGATTTAGAACCCTCAAGATTCTTTCTCTACTTGTCATTTTTTCTCCCATTTATTTCTATGGTTTTTGAGAACCTTTTCCTCTATTTTTTATCGTGAGAAGTTGTGATTTTCTTTTTCCCAAACCTGATATAAATATTTTTCTTTTGCCATCTACTATGGACATCTTTATAAAAATGGTTTTTTTCGGCAAAAGTTTTTTCACTCTATCAGCCCATTCTATCAGTATAATCCCTTTTCCAGGGTATTCATCCCAACCTATGGTTGTCAATTCACTGTTATATTTCAGCCTGTAAAGGTCAAAGTGAAATACTGGAATATTACCCTGGTATTCGTTTACAATAACAAAGGTAGGACTTGTTGCTGTTTTACCGGTGATGGCAGCAACAATACCTTTAATGATCGTTGTTTTACCACTTCCCAATTCTCCTATAAATCCTACTATGTCACCTTTATCTAATATCAAGGCAAGTTGTTTTCCTACCCTGATGGTTTCTGCAGGGCTTTTTGTATATAAGAGCATAAATTTTCCTGATAATCTCCAGTTGTTTCATAATCTATATTTTACATTTTTTATAAAATAAGGTAAAATATAATTGCCTGTTCCGCACGTGATGATTAATTATCCTTGAGCCAACACTATAGAATAGGGAACCGAGGCTGTATGGGGACAACAGGTTCGCCTTGAGCGAAAAGCTGGAACCATCAGGAAAGGTGCCCACATTTCCTTGAGGGTCTCAAAGGATACGATCGTTGCGGCGGAACGGGCTTTTATAATACAATTGTTGTGGTAAACGGGTAGGTTGCGGAGCGGCCAATCGCACCAGACTGTAAATCTGGCGGCTTATGCCTTCGGAGGTTCGAATCCTCCCCTGCCCACTTTGAATGCAAGAGCGCAAGAATTGGAAAATTTGGCTTCAGTAATAAGAGGATAGAATGGCGACTGTTGTTTTTTAAGCGGATGAGATAGCAGTTTTTACAGGCGGGGTTGGTTTAATGGTAAAACATCAGCCTTCCAAGCTGATTATACGGGTTCGATTCCCGTACCCCGC
>CAZYYF010000049.1:0-8851 GCA_964650875.1 uncultured bacterium | reverse complement strand
TTCTTGACAGGGTAATAATAGCTGTTTCTACTTATCCACGGAAAAATTTTCTTTTTACTGTTGAAGAAAGGATAAACCTTATAAAAGGTATATATAGGGGGCATAAAAAGGTTGAAGTGGATAAATTTGACGGACTGCTTGTGGATTACCTACATACCAGAGATATTAATCTTATACTTAGGGGATTAAGGGCAGTTTCGGATTTTGAGTATGAATTTCAGATGGCTTTGACTAACAGAATACTTGATAAAAACATAGAAACCGTTTTTTTAATGCCGGGCGAAGAATTTTTTTTCATTAGCTCCTCTCTTGTAAAAGAAATAGCTTTTCTTAAAGGGGACATTTCTAAGTTTGTGCCTTTATCTATAAAAGATGCATTGATGAAAAAGATAGAGATAACATCTGATAAGTAACAAAAAAGGAGGTTTTGATGCCTAATCCAAAACGTAGACATTCCAATAGCAGGACAGGAAAGAGAAGAAATACCCACAAAACAATCAGACAACGTACGTTGACCACATGCACAAATTGTGGTGAGATCAAAATATCCCATGCTATATGTAATTCCTGCGGATATTATAAAGACAAGCCTGTTTTATCAGTAAAAAAGAAAGAAAAATGACAGAAAAAAAAGTTGTTTTATCTATTGATGCTATGGGTGGAGATAATGCTCCTTTTTCAGCTATCAAGGTATGTGATTTTATTTCTTCAAGTGATAACATGCATTTGATTCTTGTGGGAAGTCAGGAACTTATAAATAAACACATAGGTAATGGAAAATATCCTTTTGCAGAGATATACAATACTGATACATATATCAAGATGGATGATAAGGTGAATCTGCAGATGTTGAGGGCAAGAGACAACAGTATGTGTCGTACAGTAAGGTTGCTTAAAGAGGGGGTTGCCCATTATGCTTTGAGCGCTGGCAATACGGCTGCTTTTGTTTCATATGCTATTTCTGAACTGGGACTGATTCCGCATATTGACAGGCCTGTGATAGCTATTCTTTTGCCGAATGTAAACGGGACTTTTACAGTTTTTGCTGATGCTGGCGCAAATGTTAATACAAAATCTATTCATATCTTTCAGGCGGCTAAGATGAGTGTACTTTTTGCTTCACAGGTATTCGGGATGAAACATCCAAGGGTTGCCCTGCTTAACATCGGTTCTGAAGCTACAAAAGGAGATGAGTTGAGAAAGACAGCTTTTGCTATGCTTGAGAAAAGCGGCGATATAAACTTTATGGGTAATCTTGAAGGGCAAGATTTGTTTTCAGGCAAGGTGGATGTTGTTATAACGGACGGGTTTACAGGCAATGTTGTTTTAAAGGTTGCGGAAGGTTTTACAAGGTCTTTTAAGACTATGTTGTCTCGGGAAATGCGTAAGAGTATGTTGGGAAAGATGAGCGGGCTTTTGTTGAAAAAAACATTTAAGAACTTTACAAGTAAGATTGACTATGCTGAATATGGAGGCGGAATTCTGTTGGGAGTCAACGGTGTTGTTATTGTAGGCCATGGTCGTTCTTCTCCAAGGGCGCTATACAGCGCTATTAAGTTTGGGGAGAAAGTAGTTGTATCTGATTTTCTTGAGGAACTAAAAAAATTAGCGGAGAAGGTATAAATGTTGAAAGCTTCAATTATAGGGATGGGGTCTTTTCTGCCTGATATCATTCTGACCAACAGAGATATGGAAATGATGGTTGATACCACTGACGAATGGATAGTGACAAGAACGGGTATCAAGGAAAGAAGAATATGTCCGAGAGACATGGCGTCTTCAGACCTTGGTTGTATGGCTGCTAAAGCTGCATGTAAGGATGCTTCTATTTCTGTGCAAGAGATTGATTTCATTATAGATACTACTATTACTCCTGACAAGTTTTTTCCTTCTACTGCCTGTCTGATAGAATCCAAGCTTGGTATAAAAAACATCCCTGTTTTTGATTTATCAGCAGCATGTTCTGGGTTTATTTATGGCCTTGAAATAGCAAGAAATTTGATAGTTTGTGGAACTTATAAAACAGGTCTTGTAGTGGCAAATGAATGTATGAGCAGGGTGACTGATTACACAGACAGGAGTATCTGCATATTACTTGGGGACGGCGCGGGGGCAGTAGTCGTTAGGGCTTCAGATGAAGAAGAAGGCGTAATAGGTTCTTATATATCAGCTGATGGTAGTTATGGTGATATTCTGAATGCCCCTGCAGGCGGCAGTTATATGCCGGCTTCATTTGCTACGGTTGAAAAACATCTTCACTCAATGAAAATGGAAGGCTCAACTCTTTTTAAGATAGCTGTTTTGTCTATGACCGAAGCAGTCAATAAGATACTTGACAGATATGGCTTGAAAAAAGAAGATGTGAAAATGGTAATTCCTCATCAAGCAAACCTGAGGATCATTAAAGGTGTCGCGCGGAGTTTATCAATGCCTATTGAAAAGTTCTATATAAATATTGAAAAGTACGGTAATATGTCTGCTGCCTGTATACCCATAGCTCTGGATGAAGCTTACCGTAATAAAATGATAGAAAAAGGGGATTTGATAATAACTGTTGCTTTTGGTGGTGGACTTACCTGGGGAGCAAACCTTATAAAATGGACAAAGACAAAAAACTGACAGTCGTTTTTCCTGGACAGGGTTCTCAATATGTAGGCATGGGGAAAGAATTTATTGAAAGTGCGCCAGAGTGTGCGGCTATTATTAAACAGGGAGAAAAGATAACCGCTCTTCCGCTAATGGATAAGATAATGAACGGGCCTATGGAAGAGATTACAAGAACACTGATATGCCAACCAGCTGTTTTTGCAGTAAACATGGTATGCTGGCATATGTTCAAACAGAAGGTCTGTTTACCTTTTGCTGTGGCAGGACACAGCCTTGGAGAGTATTCAGCTCTTGTAGCTTCGGGTGTTATCAGTCTTGATGAAGGGTTCTTTATTGTCAAAAAAAGGGCCCATATTATGGATGAAATATCAAGTAAGGTAAATGGAATATTACTTGCTGTTTTGGGGATGAATCTTATAGATGTAGAACACATATTAAAAGATTTTCCAGAGGTTGAAATAGCAAATGTGAACTCTGATACCCAGATTGTCGTAGGAGGTAGAAAGAAAGATATTGAAAATTTCAATCTATATCTGCGGCAGAAAAATATCAAAGGAATTCCATTGAATGTAAGTGGACCTTTTCATACTTCCCTTATGAGAACAGCAGGACATCTCCTTTCAACAGAACTGGATAAACTTGATTTTAAGGATCCGAAAATACCTCTATATCTTAATTATTCAGGTGAAATGGCTAGGGATGGACAGGAAGTGAAAGAAGCACTTGTACAACAGATATACTCTCCTGTGAAATGGCTGGATATAATAAAAAACTCTGTAAATCGCGGGACCGATATTTTTGTTGAGGTGGGACCCAAAAAAGTTTTAAAAAAAATAATAGAGAGGATTGTTCCTGACGCAACAGTACTTAATGTAGAAAATAATGGGTCACTAAAAACCGTGATGGAATATTTATTTTGATAGCAAGAAAACCCCGTCTTTTAAGGCTGGGAACGAGCCTTCAGGGTTCTGTATGTTTCCCTGAGAAGCCGCCCTGACCTTTGGTCGTGGTGGTTCACTATAGTGTTATCTATGATAGTATAAAACAACACAGTAGGAATTGAAGAAAGGAAATGATTATGCTTAAAGACAAGGTTGCGATAATCACCGGTGCCTTTGGGGGAATAGGTAAGACACTTGCCCTCAAATTTGGAGATTTAAGAGCAAATCTCGTGCTGTGGGATCTTAAGATAGATGAAAGTTTTGAACAGGAAATCAGGACTAAAGGCATTGAATGTATTTCCGCTGCTGTTGATATAACCAGGCAGGAAGATATTAAAAAGAATCTCGGGTGTATAATTGAAAAATGGGGAAAAGTGGATATCCTTATTAATAATGCTGGAATTACAAGAGACAATCTTGTAGTTAAGATGGAAGAAAAAGATTGGGACGAGGTTTTGAATGTGAATTTGAAAGGGGCATTTTTATGTAGTAAAATAATAGGTAAATCAATGATGCAGAAAAAGACAGGTAAGATTGTTAACATTGCTTCAATCATAGGTCAGATAGGCAATGTAGGGCAGGCAAACTATGCTGCTTCAAAAGGTGGAATGATCGCTCTTACAAAGACCTGTGCCAAAGAGTTTGGAAGGTTCGGCATAAATGTTAACGCGGTTGCTCCAGGTTACATAATGACTGCGATGACTGAAAAGTTACCGGATAAGGTTAAAAACGAGATGATACAAAGGGTTGTCTTAAGAAGATTTGGTACTACTGATGAAGTTTCTGACCTCATTTTATTTCTTGTCTCTGAGAGGGCATCTTATATTACAGGACAGGTGTTTAGGGTGGATGGTGGGCTTGTGATGTAATACGAATTCGCATTCAAAATGATAGTTTTGAATGCGAAGATAACTATAGGGTTTGGTATAAGATATGTTACATAGTAGAGATAGTGTCGGAATAAAAATAAAAAAGACGTGTTAATAACAGGAGGAATGATGGAAAGAGAAGAAATAATAAGCCAGGTAAAACAGATCATATCAGAGAAATTAGGGGTAGCTTTGTCTGAAGTCACTGAAACAGCATCTTTTGTTGATGACCTTGGAGCAGATTCTCTTGATATTGTTGAGCTGGTTATGGAGCTTGAAGGAAAATTCGGTCTTGAGATACCAGATGAAGATGCCGAGAAAATCAAGACAGTCAAAGATGCAATAGAATATATAGAGAATAAAAAACAATGAGTAAAAGAGTTGTTGTAACGGGTATGGGGTTGGTTACACCTGTGGGAAACGATGTTAATAGTTCCTGGAATGCTCTTAAATCAGGTACCAGTGGCATAGGCATCATAAGCAAATTTGATGTTTCTGCTTACGATTCTAAGATATCCGGAGAAATTAAGAATTTTGTACTTGAAGGGTTTAATGTAAAAACTCTGCGGCGGATGGATTCTTTTGTACAGTTCGCTCTTAAGGCGTCGGATGAGGCTATTAAAAGTAGCGGGCTTGTTTTGAGTGAAGAAGAAAAAGATAAAACAGGTGTTATTATCGGTGCAGGTATAGGTGGGCTTAATGTAATAGAACAACAGCATAAGGTACTTTTGAACGAGGGACCTTCAAGGGTGTCCCCTTTTCTTATCCCGATGCTTATTCCTGATATGGCTGCTGGTCAGGTTGCAATCCAGTTTGGGTTTAAAGGAATGAACTTTGCTACTGTAAGCGCCTGTGCTTCTGGTGCCCATGCTCTTGCAGTTGCTTTTAATATGATCAGACAGGGGTTAGCGGATGTTGTAGTAGCAGGGGGTACGGAATCATGCATTACTCCTCTGGGGGTTGCCGGTTTTTGTTCTATGAAGGCTCTTTCCACAAGGAATGATGCTCCTGAAAAAGCTTCAAGGCCATTTGATAAAGAGAGAGACGGTTTTGTCATGGGAGAAGGAGCGGGAATAGTAGTGCTGGAGTCTCTTGAACATGCTCTTTCCAGAAAAGCACCCAATATTTATGCTGAATTTATTGGTGCTGGCATGAGTTGTGATGCATATCATATTACGGCGCCGGACCCGGAAGGTGAAGGAGCGGCTCTTTCTATGCATTATGCGTTACAGGATGCTTCTATAAGTCCGACAGATGTGGATTATATCAATGCCCATGGAACTGCTACCAATCTTAACGACAAGGTTGAGACGCTTGCTATAAAAAAAATCTTCGGTCAACGGGGATATGAAATTCCTGTTAGTTCGATAAAATCAATGATAGGCCATACGCTTGGGGCAGCAGGGGCTATTGAGTTTATTTCTACCTGTCTTACTCTCAAAGAACGAATAATTCCTCCCACAGTGAATTATGAATTTCCTGACCCTGAATGTGACTTATTTTATGTTCCAAATAAAGCAATAAAAAAGGAAAAATTAAATATATCTATTTCCAATTCTTTTGGTTTTGGCGGGCATAATATTACCCTCGTGCTTAAGAACTATGAGGAATAAACTTTTACCTATAACAGATTGAAAGTTTCCCATTATATGTTAGCAGAGAAAATTTTAAGGGGGCTAACACGAGAAAGGAGTAAAAATGGATTATTTTTTAACCGACGAACAGATGATGATAAAAGAACTTGCTCAAAAAATAACAAAAGAAAAAATATTGCCTGTTAGAGCAGAATACGATGAGAAAGAGATATTTCCCTGCAATGTGATAAAGACCCTTGCAGATTCTGACCTTTTCGGTGTATATATCCCTGAAGAATACGGAGGAATGGGGTTTGGTGTTTTTGAACTGTGTCTTGTAATAGAGGAACTCAGCAAGGGCTGTGGAGGTATTGCTCTTGCTTATGCAGGTACGGCTCTTGGGACTTTTCCCATACTCCTTTTTGGAAACGAACAACAAAAAAATAAGTATCTCCCTTTTATTGCAAAAGGTGAAAAGATAGCAGCTTTTGCAGTTACGGAATCTAATGCTGGAAGTGATATTACTTCTCTTGCTACAACAGCTAAAAAAGATGGTGAATATTATGTATTGAACGGTACAAAACAGTGGATTACAAATGGAGGAGAAGCAGAAATATACGTTGTTATAGCGACAACTGACAGAACAAAAGGCGCAAGGGGTGCAACGGCTTTTATTCTTGAAAAGGGTATGGAAGGTTTTAATTTCGGGAAGAAGGAAAACAAACTTGGGATAAGGGCTTCTGTTACAAGAGAATTGGTTTTTGAAAATTGCAGGGTTCCTGCAACAAATGTTCTTAGTAAAGAAGGTATGGGGTTTTTGATAACTTTGAAAAATTTTGATGCAAGCCGTCCGGGAGTTGCTGCCCAGGCATTAGGGATTGCCCAGGGGGCCTTTGAGGCATCCCTTGAATATGCACATCAGAGAAAACAGTTTGGACAACCTATCAGTTCATTTCAGGCTGTGCAACATATGCTTGCAGATATGGCAACGCAGATAGAGGCTGCCAGAGCATTAATCTACCAGACTGCCAAGATGATAGATGCTGGCGTGAAGGATTTTTCAACAAATTCAGCGATGTGTAAGTTGTTTGCTTCTGATATGGCGATGAAAGTAACTACAGATGCAATCCAGATTTTTGGCGGATACGGATATATGAAAGAATATCCTGTAGAAAAAATGTTCAGAGATGCCAAAATAACCCAGATATATGAAGGTACAAACCAGATACAGAGAAATGTTATAGGCAAGGATTTGATAAAGAGCCTTGCGAAAAAGAAAAATTGAAAAGTGTGGCACAACTTATATACCGGCAAGCGGATAAAAAAGAAAGGATAGACAACTACCTTAAAAGATATCTGGGATTATCACGGGAAAGAATAAAAGAATTGCTTAAAGATGGAAGCATTTCTATAAACAGTAAAAAAGTTAAACCTTCCTATTGTTTGCACGATAATGATAAGATAGAAATAAAGAATAGTTTACCTTGTTCTAACGAAGGATATATTGAACCTCAGAGTGGATTTCTGGAAATTTTGTATGAAGATATACATATCCTTGTAGTCAATAAACCATCAGGGATTATTACTCACCCGACTTCTAATGTTCAAAAGGATACTCTGGTCAATTACGTCCTTTTTCATACACAGATTGCAGGCGGTTTACCTTCAAGACCTGGAGTAATCCATCGTCTTGATAGAGAAACATCCGGCGTTATTGTTTTTGCTAAAACACAGTTTGCTTACGAAAATCTGGTTCAACAATTCAAAAACAGGCAGGTAGACAAGGAATACCTTGCCTTAGTAAAAGGGCATTTTCTATCAGGTTCAAGAAACATAGAGTTTTCAATTTCCCCGGATAAAAAAGCAGGTACGACTATGGAAGTACACTATTTAAGAGGGAAAAAAACCATTACAAAGATAGATGCTATTAAATATCTGAAATGCTATGACATAACACTGGTAAAGGTAAAACCTGTAACAGGAAGAACTCATCAGATAAGGCTGGCTCTTGCTTCAATCGGCTATCCCATTATAGGAGATACAAAATATGGGGTTAAGTCGGTTGTGATAAACCGTGTTGCCTTACATGCGTATAGGATTTCTTTCTATCATCCTTTGGAAAAAACAAAGATTGTTTTTACTGCACCTCTACCGCCTGACTTATCTGCAATTATCAAACCAGAGTTTTTGTTATAGTTGCCCTTGACAATTTTTTATAAATTATTATAATTATATAGTTTGGGTAAACAGATGCTGGCATTTTATTTTATGCGGGAATAACTCAGCGGTAGAGTGCAACCTTGCCAAGGTTGAAGTCGCGGGTTCGAATCCCGTTTCCCGCTCACTGTAGAAAACTCTGTGTGGTTATCGCGAAAAACATAGCAACGAAGTAATATCAGTAACAAATGACAATCAAAGAAATCTCTATTATGGCACTGAAAAGATGAACCGAATATTTATTTGCAAGTAGAGGAATATAGATATCTGGTTCTTTATTTGTTGACAAAAAGGATTTTAAGACTTATAATAAATTACAATACATACATTTCCTTCGGATATTTACTGCTGCTGTGGCTCAGTGGTAGAGCACGTCCTTGGTAAGGACGGGGTCATGGGTTCAATCCCCATCAGCAGCTAATTACTTAGTTTCTGATAAGTCCTCACTACCCCTTGTATGTTTCTTTTTCTTGAAAGGAGACAGTAGGGGAGAGAGGGAAAGTAGTTATATCACCACATCCCCAGATTCCTCCTTATAAGGAGGGGAAGAACCAGGTTGACTGAAATTTATGTACGAACATCTTGTAATCAAGGAGGTATAAACGATGGCAAAGGAGAAATTTATAAGGAACAAGCCGCATGT
>CAZYYF010000048.1:0-8953 GCA_964650875.1 uncultured bacterium | reverse complement strand
GAATTTTCATTCCCTTTTGTGCCTGCCGTTTTTGGGGCGGGCATGAACGTTTCACCTTATCAGGTAATGTTTTTTATGAACCTTTTCGGAGAAAAAATAACTGCAAGGGCAAAGACCATACTTGAAACCAGTACAATAGAAGCACCTGCGGGAAGGTTCAAAAATGCCGCTATAAAAAGCCCTGCCCATCCTGAAAAAATGGCAAACAAGACTGATATAAGATACATCTTTTTTATGTTGTAGGTTATCTGGTAAGCCGCAGCTGCAGGATTTATGATAAGAGCGAATACAAGAAGTCCACCAACTGATTTAAGGGTTGAACTAACAGATACCCCTGTCAGTAGTAGAATAATATAGAAAAAAAACGAAGCTGATATACCACTTGCTTTTGCAAGTTGACGGTTGAAAACAACAGCCTGTATTTCCTTGAAAAAAAGTACCAGAATTAATATTACCATAGCAGATGTTGCCGCAAGTAACTTAATATCTCCAAAGCTGACCGTAAGGATACTACCCCATAAAAGGTTAAGTGCTTGACTTTTACCCTCTGGTATCATTCCCATAAAAAGAAAAGCCAGTCCAAGAGTTAAAGAAAAGACTATCCCGATGGAAGTTTCAGGATGAATCTGTCCTTTGTCTGATAGGGGTCCCAGAACAGCACATGCCATAAGGCTGAATAGAAAAGAAAAGAGAATAACAGACTGACCCATTACCAGGGCACACAAAGCACCAGCAAAAGCAGCATGGGAGACAGCAACACCAATGAAAGAAATCTTCATTATAACTATCCATACACCAACCAGTCCGCAGGTTATCCCTGCAAACAGGCATGCAAGCAATGCTTTCTGAAAAAAAACTAATTTAAATAGTTCCATAAGATGCCCTTATCTTCTGGAGAAAAGATGATGTATCTCCATCCATTATAATTTTTCCTTCTTTCATCCATATAATCCGTGAACAAAGTTTCTCTATTATACTGGGCTGGTGGGAGACAATAAGAGTTGTAAGACTACTATTTTTATGCAAACCCTGTATTACATCAATCACCATCCTGCTCGTTTCACTGTCAAGCCATGCGAATACCTCGTCAAACAACATAATTGTAGGTTCCTGCATAAGTGCCCTTGCTATGAACACCCGCTTCTTCTCGCCTCCTGACAACTGACCAAAAGGCTTCTTCAGTATATTAGATATATTCAACAAATCTACAAGTTCAGCCAGCAGATGTTTTTCCTTTGTTCCTGCATATCTGAAACAGCCTATCTTACCATACCTGCCCATTAATATAACCTCCTGCGCGAGAACAGGCAATCTTGGGTCAATCTCAAAATCCTGAGGCACATACCCAATATCTTTCCTGAACATATTCCCATTAAACCGGGTAACCTGCCTGCCTGCAATAAAAACTTTTCCGGAAACAATTTTTGCAAGGCCGTTTATAGCACATAAAAGAGTTGTTTTACCCGCACCATTAGGCCCGAAAATACCCATCATTTCTCCCTCTGCAATATCAAGGGATAATTTCTCTATTACAGTGTTAGACATATAACCAATGGAAACATCAATAAGTCTTATTTTTGGTTCCATAAACGTAGATGATTCTTTTTGCATTTTCATAAAGAGTCTGTCTGAGTGTAGGTGCCTTGGGTAATACACCCGGAAAATTGGATATGGCTACATGGGATATTTTTAACTGTTCTGCAATTACAAGACCTGTGTCCGGACCAGCCTGGAGATTGTCAACCACCAGGATAACATTTTTTTTGTTTGCCTCCCTAATAATGGTTTTTATATCTGAAACAGTAAGATCCTCTTTTCTCCCATAAGTACCGACAACTTTGAATCCCATATATTCAAGCATTTCTTTTATGTGCTCATTACATATGACAGGTGATCCAGCCAGTTTTTTTTCAGCAATCATTTTTTTAACCGCTATGCCAGACCTAACTATTTCACTTTCCACTTTCCCCTTATTCTTTTCAAAATAGTCCCTGTATTCAGGGAACCTAACAGAAAGAATATTGCCTATCTTTTCGTATACAGATATCTGGATATCAGGAAGAAACCAGCTCCCTTCAGTCTTAATAATAAAGGGTCTGCACCGGGATTCTCCCATAGACAGCATTATTTTATCAAGATATTCTTCAAACCCGTGGGCAAATACAAGAGCGCTTTTTTTAATGGAGGTTAGATGTGTAACTTTTAAATCAAAGTGTCCAGGACAGGAACTAGCAGGCACAAGCGTGACAACCTCAAGTTTCTCGCCTGCAATATCTTTTATTACGGACGCCAGAATGCTGGTTGTTGCCACAACATCCTGTCCACATAAATGCCATGTACTTGTAAGAAAAAACACTAATATGACAAAATATTTTTTCATCCTCACTCTTTCTCCTTTTTCTTCCCTATCCTTTTTTCTCTTCTTGTTGTTATTCTGAACTCTTTTCAGATTTCCACGTTGATTCGCTCCTCAATTTTGAATGCGAAGACATATGATATTGTATAATAAACTACATTCTTATAATATGCCATATTCTGAAAGAAAATCAATAAGATGTATCCCAATATTTTCTCCAGTCAGCAGATATCCTAAATGCAGACCCTGGCGGGAAAGCCGTCTTATAGCCACTACCATCTGCGTTGCTGTGGAATTCTTCTGGTTTTTTCCACTCTACATGCCCATCTCCAAAAAGAATGTGGCTACCTCCCATATGGATTCTAACCACAGCCCAATAAGATGTAGAACCCCCATTTATCTCAACGCCTTCGGGACTTTCCATCCCCTCAGATTGATAGGGAGGTCCAGCACTACATCCACCTCTACCATCAGTATTTCTCCCCCACTCAACAACCAGTATTTTGTTACCGGGGTTTTTTATTGCCGCAGACTTCCTGCCTGCAAAACCAGGATATATATCCCTGTATCCTATATTATAGCCCTGTCCATAATGCCAGTTTTCATAAGGTATTGTTTTACCATGTCTGCTGGGACAGTAAGCTATGTTGTTCCTCGTATCAGTTGTAACATATTGCCACAGATAAGTTTTCCAGTTCTGTTGAGGTACGTAGTAGTCATTCCAGTCAATCCTGTACATATCAAAAGCAATACCAACCTGTCTGAGGTTATTCATACATACGGTAGTTCTCGCTTTTTCTCTGGCTGTTCCCAACGCAGGTAGCAACATTGCTGTCAGTATTGCTATTATAGCAACTACTACAAGTAGTTCTATTAAGGTAAAACCTGAATGTCTCAAAACACCAGACTTAAAAAATTTATATATAGATGCATTTTTTACTTGTAACATTCTATCCTTCAAAAGTTGTTACATCTATTAAAATCGTGTTACCATGAGCAAAAAAAATAATAAATCCCGCTGCTTTCACTCCTCCTCTATCGAAGAGGTCTTACTATCAACCACATTGTATAGCACATACCCCTTTACTTCTCTGGCGCGTTTCCCCAGTCAGGAACTGGTAATGTTTCTCCACCTTTAAGCGCTGATTTATGTGCCATAACACCCATTACCATATAACGTGTTGCTTCCCATATATTGATTGCAGGCATTCTATGGTTTGCAACAGCATCAACAAACTCATTTACCAGATAGAGATGAGAACCACCATGTCCTGTAGAAAGGAAATCAGATGAATCATCTCTCCCTATATTCATGGTTTTTTTAAACTCCTTTACAACCTCAGGGGGTAGAGGGTCTCTCATTTCCGCATCGGTTAACTGCGATACTCTTAATGGTCTCGCATGGTTTTCATCAAGGGGAAGTTCCCTAGGAACCTCTTTCCACTGGTTTTCCATGTAGCTGCCTCTTGTACCCAGTATACGAAACGTCTCATGGTCAGCGATGCTACCTGCCACTTCTCGAAACTCACAGATACGTACGGTTGCACCATTGTTCATCTTAAAAAGTGCTACCTCATTCTGGATGGGAGGATCCTGAAAAGAAAGATTTCTACTTAAGAAACCGTAAGCAGTAACCTTCACAGCATGTGCCTTCATTACACATACGGGCCCGCTTGTGGAGTGCGTAGGGTAGTGCATGGGACCTGATTTTATACCTTTGTCAGAATACTTTTCCTTGAGAACCTTTTGCCATTCTCTACCTGCTTTGCTATTCAAACGGTTTTTACTAACCTTATACAGTCCGCCTGAATCCGTGTCATGAAAATATTCACCTTCGGCGTAGATAAAGTCTCCAAAAGCCTTTTCAGCTGCTTTTTTACGACAGAACATAGTCGCAGGCCTATAGTAAGTAGTTTCGCCCAACATATAGTTCTTACCGGTTCTTCTGCATGTGTCAATAAGTTTATCACACCAATCCATGATTTCATCTCCGTCAGGAACCATGATGATAGGTACAGCAGAATATACATCTTTTCCTGATTCCATTGCCTTAATACACTGGGGTGCATGTAACCAGGGCTGAGTGATTATTACAAGCGCATCCAGATCAGATTTACAGATATCTTCCAAGGTTTCATACGCATCTGAAGGTTTGAACTTATCCTGCATGTATGGCTCGTTCGCAAATTTTGCAATTCTCTCAGGTTCTATGTCACAAAGAGCTATCCTGCTAACCAGGGGATGGCTCTTGAACAGCGGTACAAATACAGAACCAAACATCCCAAGACCGACTATACCCAATGAGATACCCATATTTTCCTCATCATAGAAATTCCTTCTTTAAATCTCTACTAAATTGCTTTTTTGAGAAATACATTATACCATGTTTTTATTGGTTAATGTATACTTATCCATGCATGGAAAAGTCTTGCGTTTTGCCTAAATTCCCCGTCGTTGAGAGCCCAAAATAATCCCCCTTTGTAGCCATTGTTCCAGAGTATCGTAAGCTTGTTATGAATATCCGTAGTTTCAAGTTCCCCTGCAATAACCGGTTTGTCCACCCCTATATTGACAACAGGAAAATTAAGAGGGAATAGTGAGTCAAAAGAATCAAAATAATGGAATTGATATATATCAAGATCAAAGTTCACCCACCTGTTTATATTATTTCTATTAAGTAGTCCCACAGTTATTTTGGCTTCCGTAGCATACTTGTGTATAAGTTTTACAAAACCCGATACAAATTCATACATATTTTTTTCGGAAACCGATTCTATATGTTCAGGTTCATTAATAATATCCCAGGCAAAAATAGCAGGATGGGAAGCAAATTTTCTAAAAAAAGCACCGAAAATCTTTAACAGATCTTTTTGCTTAACAGGGTCAGTAAAAAGTTCTGGAAATTCTCCAACTCGTGTCACACCTTCAATGTTTACTCCATCGGCTATTGTATAGTCAAAAAGAACGGGGATGAGCAAAAGACCTGTTTTTTTTGCAGTGTCAACAAGGACGTTGAAATCTTCTTCAACAAATGTGTCAAATTTCAAAGGGATGCCCGATTGATTAAAAAGAATGCCAGACCGCAGGTCACAAAAGATAAAAAGACGGACAACCTTTACACCATTATCCCTGAGAAAAGAAAAATCTTCAAGAAGCCTGTTTCTGTTAGAAGAAAAACCTCCATGTTCCATACCCCAAGGATTTCTTCCAACATCCCATCCATAGTTAATCCATGGCAGATTGACTCCGGAATATTTAGAAAAGTCCGTATTTCTGAGATTTATCTCCGTATAGTCCTCACCTTCTTTGGAAAGATAGAGGATATGGCTTTCTTTTCCGAAAACCATAAAATGGTAATCTTCAGAAATCTCCAGTCTTCTCAAAAGTTCTCCCCTTTCAGTATCGTAAAAAACTATTCCAGATGGATTGCCACCGTGATACATAACAGATATCACTAAACTATCAGGAGACCATGCAATTCCTTTCAAGTCGTTGTTTCCATATTGAACCTTTATACTCAAAAGCATCTCTTTATTTTCTGCATCAAATATCCCGATATTTCCTTCTCCATGTGGTTCAAGTTCCTTTGCATAATAAAGTCCATTTGGAGAATATGCTACAGAAAAAAAATCCACACTTCCGGAAGGTGAAAAGATAGCATCTGTCCTGTTATGAAAAGGAGAAAATGCAGTTCTAACAATCGGCTGTCTTGTTTCCATCTGACAGCCTAGCAATAATAACAAAATTCCCACAATACTTATCAATTTTCTATGCCGCATTTTACTTTTTGATGATATTTAGAAAAATACCAAACTATACCTATACCCATTTGTCTTAGATATAGCGGTGTTGACTTGCTCATCATCTTCGTCAACATACTATCAGTGTGCCTCGTGGTAGCCTATTTCGTCGTTAGCTTGCTCTATCCTTAAATCCGAACCGTTATAAGGCTCGCATTCGCATTCAAGACTATCATTTTGAATGCTAATTCGTATTAAAATAAGCCTATTATCCGACCGTCTTTGTCTATATCCATCTTTGTGCCAGCAGGAACCGTAGGTAAACCTGGCATTGTCCGCATATCTCCACAAAGAGGATACAAGAACCCTGCGCCTGCAGAAATTCTTATATCTCTGACAGGAAGTGTGAAACCACGTGGTCTGCCTTTTAAAGCCGGGTCATGAGAAAGAGAAAGGTGAGTTTTTGCCATACATATAGGAAGATGTGCAAATCCCCACTCCGTATACATCTTGATTTTTTCTTCAGCCAGTCCTGTATATTCCACCTTTGCAGCGCCATATATTTCAAGAGCAATTATCTCTATCTTCTTTTTTATATCCCAGTCATCAGGATACAAAAATCTGAAATTTTTCTCTTTACTGCAGTTTTTTACCACCTTTTCAGCAAGGTCTATACCACCGACTCCTCCTTTTTCCCATACTTCACTAAGAGCAACATCGTCAGCCCCAGCATTGAGAGCAATCTCTTTTACTATCTCAATCTCTTTCTCGGTATCAGTGGAGAACCTGTTGAGAGCAACTACCACAGGAACACCAAAAAGTTTTACATTTTCAATATGTTTTATAAGGTTATCGCTCCCTTCTTTTATGGCTCCAACGTTTTCTTCAACCAGTCCTTTGGAAAGGGGTCTGCCGGGAATCACCTTAAATTTACCACTGTGCATCTTCAATGCCCGGATGGTCGTTACAATAACAACACAGTCTGGTTTAAGCCCACTACACCTGCACTTAATATCCATAAATTTTTCCATGCCACAGTCGGCTCCAAAACCGCTTTCCGTAACAACATAATCTGCAAGTTTCAATGCAATTCTGTCGGCTATAATAGAACTGTTACCATGTGCTATATTAGCAAAAGGGCCTGCATGAACAAAAACAGGGGTATGTTCAATGGTCTGCATAAGCGTGGGTTTCACTGCATCTCTAAGAAGTACCGCCATCGCACCTGATGCCTTTAAGTCTTCTGCAGTAACAAACTTCCTGTCCTTATTACGTGCTACTATGATTTTGCCTAACCTTTTTCTCATATCTGATAGATTTTCGGCAAGAGCCAGAATAGCCATTACTTCTGATGCAACCGTAATGTCAAAACCTGTTTCTCTCGGTATACCGTTTTCACTGCCGCCCAATCCTATCACAATGTTCCTTAAAGATCTGTCTGAAACATCTATTACTCTTGGCCAGCTGATGGAAAAAGGGTCTATACTTAGAGGGTTTTTTTTCAAGAGAGAGTTGTCTAGAAAGGCAGCAAGAAGGTTATGAGCTAATCCAACTGCATGAACATCTCCTGTAAGATGCAAGTTAAAATCTTCCATAGGTATAACCTGAGAATAACCTCCGCCTGCCGCTCCTCCTTTAATACCGAATACAGGACCTAGGGAAGGCTGTCGTATACAGGTAAAAACACTCTTGCCTATTTTACCTATAGCCTGCGAAAGTCCGATTGTGGTAACAGTTTTACCCTCGCCAAGTGGCGTTGGCGTAATTGCAGTAACATCTATGTATTTCCCATTCTTCCTCATTTCCAGTTTTCTGAGAATTTCAAGAGAAACCTTCGCTTTATATTTGCCGTACATCTCAAGGTATTGTTTGTCAATACCCACATTTTCTGCTATCTCATCAATATGTCTGATTTCAGATTTCTGCGCTATCTCCAGATCTTGTAACATTTCTCTCTTCTCCTTAAATATCTAACAAATCATATTGGCAAGACAAAAAGAGTACTCATAAACTTCCCTTTACTATTTTTAGCTGAATATTTACTTTGCAAAACTGATAAAACCGGCATTTTCTACACGCCAGATGGAACTACCAGTCGCCACCCATGCAAAACAACCACTTCTCCTGTATGTTCCTACATTGAATGAAAGTCTTGCCACATCAATAGGGTTAATTCCTATTTCATTCAAGGGTATCTTCATCTCACAAACCCACTCGTCTTTTTCTTTATCTAATATAGTTGCCTTATACTCTATTGCTTCCTCAAGTCTTTTGACATACTGATGTGGCATCTGAAACATATTGTTCACTGTAAGTTTACCTTCTCGTCTACCTGTGATTGAATATATCGGCCCTGTTGCCATATCGTCACTCCACCAACGCCTGCTGTGTGGACCCATCTGACTTTCTATATCTACCTCAAGCCACCCATCTTGAAAATCCTTCAGTTTCATAGACATGCCTTCTACAAAAGGATCCGCTTCATGTTTAGCTGCAACATAAAGATATCTATCCTCATACAACAACCACACATAGCTCTTTGGCCCTTCTTTCTTTTCCCCTGTGAAATACTCGCTTATCACCATCGCTTTATCTACATCCAGCCCAAGCCATTCTCCCTTTTCAAGTCTTCCATCAATAACTATATCATTTATCTTCTTTGGTATTATAAACTCTCGTGCCTTACTTACCCTTGCCATCGGTGACATACTGGTGTGTGATAGCTGAGCAAGAGGAGTCCAGTTAACCCTGTAATACTTGCCTATATCCGATTGTGTCCGATTGATAGGCCAGCTTGCTCTTAAAGGGTCATTATAAACTCCTATGCCATCCATCGTCAGAGGTTCACAGCCTGTAA
>CAZYYF010000047.1:0-8957 GCA_964650875.1 uncultured bacterium | reverse complement strand
TAGATTCGAAGATTCAAAAGGATATCAATATGAAAA
This sequence comes from uncultured bacterium, assembly GCA_964650875.1. Lineage (GTDB taxonomy): Bacteria > Ratteibacteria > UBA8468 > B48-G9 > JAFGKM01 > JALNXB01. The sequence continues at coordinate 8,921 of CAZYYF010000047.1, read as the reverse complement.
AGAATACAATGAAAAAGGATTAAATTAGATTCGAAGATTCAAAAGGATATCAATATGAAAAAGAATACAATGAAAAAGGATTAAATTAGATTCGAAGATTCAAAAGGATATCAATATGAAAAAGAATACAATGAAAAAGGACTAGAAATCAGATTCGAGGATTCAAATAATTATTGGTATACAAAAGAATACAATGAAAATGGACTCGAAACTGAATTCGAAGATTCGAAAAAATACTGGTATAAAAAAGAATACAATGATGCTGGTTTCATAATTAAATATGAAGACTCAAAAGGAGATTGGTACAGAAAAGAATATGACAAAGATAATTTGGAAATTAAGTACGAAGACCCAAAAGGTAAAAGAAAAATAAAACTAATAATGGAATGAAAATGCTAGCGGAATCTTAAACTAGAAATAGTTTAAGATCCCGCTAGCTTACCAAAATATAAAGGAAACAAAAAATGAAAATCAGTGTGCAAGATATAGTCGAAAAGAAAGCATGTACAAATCATCTGAACATCTACAAGTATTTCAATCTAGATCAAGTAGATTGGTCTGGAAAGAAGATAACAATTAATGATGAAGATTACTGGGCTGCAATCACAGATCTGATTAAAAATTTTAAAGTTCCAAACGTTCAGATTAAGTATGAAGGTCCTGAATATTGGTATAAAATGGAGTTTAATGAAGCTGGTCTCGAAGTTAAATTCGAGGATTCAAAAGGATATTGGTATAAAAGAATATATAACGATATTGGACTCGAAATTAGATATGAAGATTCAGAAAAATATTGGTATGAAAAAGAATATAATGAGAAAAAACTCAGAGTCAAATGTGAAGACTCGAAAAAATATTGGTATGAAAAAGAGTACAACGAAAAAGGACTCGAAACTAGATTCGAAGATTCAACGAAATATTGGTATAAAATAGCTTACAATAAAGCTAGTCTCGAAATTAACTTTGAAGAGTCGAAGTATTATTGGTGGAAAAAAGAGTACAACGAAAAAGGACTCGAAACTAGATTTGAAGATTCAGAAAACTATTGGCATGAAAAAGAGTACAACGAAAAAGGACTCGAAACTAGATGTGAAGATTCAGAAAACTATTGGTATGAAAAAAAATACAACGAAAAAGGACTCGAAACTAGATGTGAAGATTCAAAAGGTTTTTGGTATAAAAAAGAATATAATGATGCTGATCTAGAGATTAAGTATGAAGATTCGAAAAGATTCTGGTACAAAAAAGAATATAACAATGTTGGTCTTATAATTAAATATGAAAACTCAAAAGGTTATTGGTATGAAAAAGAATATGATAAAGATAATTTGGAAATTAAATATAAAAATTTAGATGGTGAAAGAAAAATCAAACTGCTAATTGAGTAAGAAAGGAAATAAAAAATGAAAATCAGTATACAAGATCTGGTTGAGAAGAAAGCGTGTGTAGATCATCTAAGCATCTATAAGTATTTTAATTTAGATCAAGTGGATTGGTCTGGAAAAAAGATAACGATTAATGATATAGACTATCACAATTCGATTATATGGTTGATTGGAAAATTCAGAATTCCAAACATTCATATTACGTATGAAGCTCCTGATAGATATTGGTGTAGAACAGAACACAATGATATTGGTCGTGATATTAAATTTGTGGATTCGAATAATTATTGGTATAAAAAAGAATATAACGATATCGGTCTTGAGATTAAGTATGAAGATTCTGATATGAATTGGTATAGAAAAGAATACAACCCTGCTGGACTTGAGACAAAATACGAAGATTCAAAAGGATATTGGAAAAAAGAATACAACTCTGCTGGACTTGGGACAAAATACGAAGATTCAACAAACTTTTGGTGGAAAAAAGAATATAATGAATTTGGTCTCGAAATTAAATTCGAAGATTCGAGTGGATATTGGTATAGAAGAGAATACAACGATGTTGGTCTCGAAGTTAGATTCGAAGATTCAAAAAGCTACTGGTATAAAAAAGAATATAACGAAAAAGGCCTCGAGATCAGATTTGAAAATTCCAACAACTACTGGTATAAAAAAGAATATAATGATGCTGGACTCGTCACCGAATTCGAAGATTCAAAAGGATATTGGAAAAAAGAATACAACTCTGCTGGACTCATAATTAAATTTGAAGATTCTAATAAATATTGGTATAAAAGAGAATGTGATGAAATCGGACTCGAAATCAAATTTGAAGATTCCAGTGGAATTTGGTACAGAAAAGAATATGATAAAGATAATTTGGAAATTAAACATGAAGATTCAGACGGTAAAAGAAAAATTAAGTTGGTAATTGAGTAATAATTTATCGGCGAGATCTTAAACTATTTCCAGTTTGAGATCTCGCTATCATCTAATTTTATAATGAAGGAAAGAAGATATATGACTAATGAAGAACTTGAATTACTGAAAAATCTTCAACATATAATCAAGAAGAATATGGGAAACTTAAAACATGGTGATAGAGTTTATTTAGAAGAACATATTGAAACAGTTTGTAGTTATTGCGACTCAAATGAATCTGGTGAATGGCACAATTATCTTAAGGACGCAATTGTAATTCCAGATGCTATCTCCCGCGATTCGAATCAACCAGAGAGAGGTTTATGGGGAATGATAGATTGGTCACAATTTAATGCAAACATAGATGGTGATGGAGAAATTAACACTGGCTTAGAACACGATATACCATATCTTGTATTACTCAAAACACTAAAATGGCAGACAAAACAGAAAACAAAGAAACAATCAAATCAATGAAATTTATTAAAAACTGATATGATTTGATTAATTTTATTTTTCTCTTTTTTATATAGAAATAATAATTTTAAGGGGATTGTGTTATTTTTTAATTAGAAAATACAGTAAGGAGAGGATCAAATATGACAAAGATTTTACCAGATGTTCAATATACGTCACCAAAACACGAAATTAGAATCAATAGAGTGGGTATTAATTCAGTTGAATTACCTATTTTCGTATCTATGAAAAATGGTGGAGTTCAACACTCGGTCGCTAAAGTTGACTGTTATGTAGATCTTGCCGCACATTTAAAGGGAACAAATATGAGTAGACTAATAATTGGTTTACAAAAATTTGTTGGGCAACAATTAAATGGTAGATTAATATCAAATATTGCGGAAAACATTCGTATATCGGCAGAAGCTGATACATGTGAAGTTAGTTATAGATTTCCATATTTTATTCAAAAGCTCGCACCGGTATCAAAAGAGCCAGGGATTTTACCATATCATGTCTGTTTCACAGGAATTAAAGAAAAAGATGGTTTCATATTTAAACTTGGTGTAAAGGTTTTGGCAACATCACTTTGTCCTTGTTCTAAAGAGATTTCTAAGTATGGCGCACATAATCAAAAAGCGTTAATTGAAATAATCGTAACAGTTAAAGAGAACGAGTTTATTTGGATTGAAGATCTTATCGAAATCGCTGAAAAATCATCTTCATGCGAAATATATTCAGTATTAAAAAGAATAGATGAAGCAGTTGTAACAGAAAATGCATACGAAAATCCAAAATTTGTTGAAGACATTGCTAGATCTGTATATGCTAAATTATCAGATATTGATAATATTGATAAATTTAAAGTTATCGTCGAATCTGATGAAAGCATTCATGTACATAACGCTGTTGCGATTATGACAAATTATTAAAAATCTCTATTTTTAATACGGAGGAAAATTAAATGAAAAATAATAAGAATTTTAAAAGCAAATTTCAGAAAGGAATAAGTTTACTTCATCAATCTGAAAATTCTTTATGTTATTCTATGGAGTGTGATTGTGGCGATAGAGAATGCGGCGCTGTAATAGAAATTGAATTAGATGCTGATTGTCAATTAATATTGTTGCACTTCTATAAAGATGTTTATTTTGACTGTTGGAAATATAGTGATCCTGGATTTAAAAACTACATAAAACGGATTCTTTATCGTATTAAAAAATCGCTAGTATTATTGTTTACAGGACAAATTAAACTTTCAAGTGATTTTGTGATAAAAGATATTGATCGTATCAATACATTCATTAAAGCTTTACAAGAAGGAAGAAATTATTGTTTAAAAGCTAACACAAAATCAAAAGAAGTATCAAAATCTTAAAATTCATTTTTGGTAGTTAATTAAAGCCAAAAAAGGAGAATTAAAGAATGTCATATTTATATTGTCACAATTGTGGTTGGTCTCAAGATGATTTCTGGTCGGATTCTTACAACCCTATAACATTTCTTGAGAAAAATTATAAAAAAGATCTTTTAGAAAAACCTTTAGATAAAATTGTAGGCTCAAAAGAAATAAGATATAAAAATGGTTGTGAAACGTATAATGAAAAAATAACAAATCGTGATTTAATTATTGAAGAAATGTTATGCTTAATAGAAAATATTAAAGAAATGAAATATAGAACACTTGAAGAATTTAAAGAGAAAAATCCTAATCAAAAATGTCCATGTTGTGGACAAAAAACTCTTGGTGTTGATTAACTCAAAATGCACAAATTTCTAAAACAAGCTATAGAAGAAGCTAATAAGAGTGATCATAAACAAAAAGTTGGAGCAATTATTTTTAATAAGTCGAAAATTATTTCAAGAGGTTACAATCACTCTCAACGCTCTGTTCGACATTTAAAACCAAAATTTCAAAGATACTCAGGAACGGTTCATGCTGAAGTTGACGCTATTATTAAAGCAAAAACTGACTTAAAAAATTCGTCAATATTAATTATTAGAATTAATCGTAATAACCAATTGCGGTTAGCCAAACCGTGTAAGTGGTGTCAGATGTATTTAGAGTATGTTGGTATTCGGAAAGTGTATTATTCAATTGACAAAATACCGTATATTCAAGAACTATTGATTACTAAGAAGAGTAAACAACAAAAATAGTAAAAAGAATCAGAAAGTTGAAGGGAAAAATGAAAATCAGTGTACAAGATATAGTCGAAAAGAAAACGTGTAATAAAGATAATTTAAATATCTACAAATACTTTAATCTAGATCAAGTGGATTGGTCTGGAAAGAAGATAACGATTAATGATGAAAATTACCATAAATCAATCAAATGGTTGATAGAAAATTTTAGAATTCCAAATGTTTCTGTTAAATATGAAGATCCCAATGGGTATTGGTGTAAAACAGAATCTGACAAAACTGGTCTCGAGGTCAGATTCAAAGATTCAGAAGAATTTTGGTATAAAATAGAATATAACTCCGCTGGTCTCGAGATTAAGTATGAAAACTCTAATAATTATTGGTATAAAAAAACATACAACGATACTGGTCTCGAAACTGAGTATGAAGATTCAAACAAATATTGGTATAAAAAAGAGTACAACAAAAAAGGACTTATAATCAGATTCGAAGACTCAAATAAATATTGGTATGAAAAAGAATACAATAATGCTGGTTTATTGATCAGATATGAAGATTTCCACAAATATTGGTGTAAAAAAGAGTATAACGAAAAAGGATTTATAGTTAAATTCGAAGATTCAACAAAATATTGGTGGAAGAAAGAATATAATGATGCTGATCTCGAAGTTAAATTTGAAAATTCAAATAAACATTGGTGGAAGAAAGAGTATAATGAAGCTGGTTTCATGATTAAGTATGAAAATTCCGAAGAATATTGGTATAAAAAGGAATATAACGACGGTGGTCTGGAAGTCAGATTCGAAGATTCAAATAAATATTGTTGGGAAAAAGAATACAATGATGCTGGTTTCATAATCAAATATAAAGACTCAAAAGGAAATTGGTATAAACAAGAATATAATGTAGAAACTCTCGAAATTAAGTACGAAGATTCAAATGGTGAAAGAAAAATCAAGTTAACAATCGAGTAAAAACAAACTAGCATGATCTTAAACTATTTTAAGTTTAAAATCATGCTAGTTATCTTAAAGAAGGAATAGTAATATACTAGAAATCATCTTTTACTAAAGTAAACGATGCTACCAGTTCTTAATAATTAATTATCTAATACAATCAATAAGATCTTAAATTAGATCTTACCGATTACTAAATTAGAAATATTTTTAACACATATAATATCTCTTATTAATAACTTTTAATTTTGACATTTTTTATATAGAAATAATATAGTTATAATTTAATTTTTTATTCGTATTTTAAAGAGAGGTGAAAGCATATAAGGAGAAAAATTGTGAATAATTGGAAAAAAATATTTATCACACCACAAAAGTTTCATGACGATATTATTAAATTAGCTAAATTAATTCCAAAAAATAAATATCAGTATGTTATTGGACTACCAAGAGGTGGTTGTATTGCCGCAGTTTATATTAGTCATTTCTGTGATCTCGATTATTTTGAATTTGAAGATTTGCGACATATTTCAGATATTAGTAAAGTATTAATTGTTGATGACTTAGTTGATACTGGTGAAACTCTTAAAAATATTAAACAAGGAGAACGAGAAATCAAATTCGATTCTGCAGTAATTTATTATAAACCAAGATCAATTGTTATTCCAACGTATTTTGTTGAACAAGTAAATAACTCGGATTGGATTATCTTTCCATATGAAAAACCAGATGAAATACCAAATAGGAATGTTTAAAAATATGAAAAAAATAAAGGAGTATCCAGAAACACACCAATTTGGTAGTATAAGTATAGAAAATATTCCAGAATCACGATTTATAGAAGGAGATCTAGGTATTAAGATAGCTAATGATGGTAGAATTTGGATTTGTATTGATGGGATAGCTTTCATTAGATTTAAACCAAAAAACCAACAAAAAATAGCCAAATAGGAGAACACTAATGATAGTTAGTGTAAATTTAAATACTGTGCCGTTTTTAAGTTCAACAGATTCGACTCGAGCTAGTATGAGTGCTAAGCAAATACAACAAGCGTTAACTAGCTTAAATTGTCAAATTCCATATGTAATAGGTTCCGATTATAGAACAGTTACAGAAACTAGCAAAATGGGAATTATTCTAGCTAAAGATGATGGAAAAGTTATCTATAAAAATCAAGATATCATGATTGTTCAGTATTATAATTTAAATAAGGTTCAAGATATTCATATTCCACCAATCAAAAAAACTAGCAGTGATTTTGGAACAAGACTTAGATTTTCATTAGATGAAAATATAGAGTTTCGTAAAAATGATAGATTGGTAGAATATGATTGTTTTATAAATTCTATTCCATCCTACGGTTACAACGTATTCACAGCATTCATGCCATTCTATGGGTTCAATCACGAAGATGCATTAGTTATTTCTGAATCCTTATCACAAAGAACTACAGTAAGTTTAATTGATAAAGTGTACATTCCGATTTATGAATATACATTGATGCAGGAATTTTACAACGATATTCCTAATTCATATATTTATTTTCCAAGTATCGGACAAAAAATTAAAGACAATATAGTTTCGTGTTTAATTATTCCAAAAGAGAGTTCAGCATCAAATAGTATCGATTTAAAAAATAGGGTTCAAATTGCTTTAAAAAATATGTCATTATCGAACTTATTAAGTTTTGGATCTTCTGAGAGTCAAAAATTTGTTATTGATAAAATTAAAACAAAAGTATCTGATGGAATAATTACTGGTATAAAAATTCACAGGTTTAGAAAACCTGATGAAATCAATATGATTGATAAAAAATTGAAGACTACTCTAGAAAAACTATATATGAAATATATAACTTTTATTTCCGAGACTCTAAATGATCTCGGGAAACATTTCGCAAAACCGTATATTGAAATGTTACTAAAAAAATATTACATATATAGAGATAAAACAAAAAGCATTAGAGGAGATATAAATTTATCAAATATATGTTATCTTATTGAATTGGAAATAAGTAAAGAAGACACAACTCACATTGGAGACAAATTAGCTAACCGGTATGCTAACAAGGGTGTTATCAGTTTGATTCTGCCAGATGATTTAAGACCATTGGGAATAGAGAGTAATAAACCAATTGATTTAATCTACAATCCGTTCGGAGTTTACTCAAGAATGAATTATGGTCAAGTTCTCGAAGGATTAGTATCAAAATCTGTAATGTACTGTGATGAACATATTAAAAAATACCCAAAAGACACAAAATCTGTTATAAATTGGTTAAACGAAAATGTACTACAATTTATAGATAATCAATATTACAACAGAATTAAAACAGATATAATTGCAAATTTAGATAATCAAGATTTTTTAAACAGTTTTGTTGAAAACATACAAAGTAGCAATTTATTTGTTGAAGTTCCAAGCTTTGCAGAAGTGGATATTAGAAACCTTCTAAAAAATGCTGTAAATTATAAAGAAACTGTGTTACTTAAGAAAGAATTATTAAAATACATAAAACAAAAATTAAAAGTTGATATTGGATTTCCAGAAGAAGATATATATTTGGAAAATATATTTTGTGCTCCAATTTATATTCAAAAATTATCAAAACTTGTTAGTAAAATAATAAATGCTCGAGATTTTGGCTCTGTTAAGTCAATAACTCGTCAACCAACAAAAGGTCGAGCATCCGGCGGCGGTTCTAGAGTGGGTCAGATGGAACTAGAAGCTCTATTAGCGTCAGGTTGTGATCTGGCCGTTAAAGAGATTTTGTCTGTAAAAAGTGATTGGTCCGCTGGAAAAAAAGATCTTATTCGGCAGCTAGTAATTAATGGAGAATACAAATTGCCTGAAAATAGAACCATCAAAAGCCGAACAAAAGAGGTTGTTGATGTGCAGATTGGTTATCTCAAATCTTGATTCCATAAAGGAGTCAACTACCACCCGCTAAAGCAGGTGGCTCGTAAGAGTCACTTACTTAGTGGTTGGGGTTGAACAGGCACGTGGAAGCTTTAGCTTCCACAGGATCTGATTAAGCGTTCACCCTGGGGTACCACT
>CAZYYF010000046.1:0-9143 GCA_964650875.1 uncultured bacterium | reverse complement strand
GCGTGATACCATACGCAGTAGTCACATCAAGTGCGGTTGTAGGTTCATCTGCTATCAGCAGGTCAGGATGGTTTATGAGTGCCATGGCTATCATCACCCGTTGTTGCATCCCGCCACTTAACTGGTGGGGATACTGGTAGTATACGGCGCTTTTTAGTTCCACATCTTCTAACATCTTTATCGTTTGCTCTTTTCTGTTGGCGGTGTTATCTTTTATCGCCTCAGCAATCTGGCTGCCTACAGTAAAAAGGGGGTTGAGGTAAGAAGACGGTTCCTGAAATATCATACCTGTTATTCTACCTCTGGTGTTCATCAGTTGTTTCTCTTTCATCTTAAGTATATCCCTGCCATTAACCAAGATCTCTCCTGTATCTATGGAAATGTTTTTGGGTAGGAGGTGTATCACAGACATAGCTGTCATTGTTTTACCGCTACCACTTTCCCCAACTAAAGCAACAGACTCATGTTTTGCTATTGAAAGGTTGATGTCTTTCAGTATTCTGACCTTGTTTTTTTCTATGTCGGCTGAAACCTCTAAATCTCTTATTTCTAACGTATTTTCCATCATAGTCTACCAGTTTTTAGGGTCAACAACATTTCTTATGCCGTCTCCAAGAAAATTGAAAGAGATAACTGTAAGGAATATGAAAAAACCTGGTATAAGCATCCACGGAGCGCTTGTAAGAATCCTGAGGTTGCCTATGCTTACTGAAAGCATGTTGCCCCAGCTGGAATGAGGTTCCTGTATTCCGAGACCCAGAAGGCTCAAGGCAGATTCTCCAAGTATGTAGTCCGGAATAGACAACGTGATGGCTGTTATTGTGTACGAAAAGGTATTGGGAAGAATATGTCGGGTGATAATTCTGAAACTGGACAGTCCTAATGACCTTGCCGCCAGCACATATTCTTCTTCTTTTATAGAAAGCACCATACCTCTGATAATTCTTGCAAGAGACGCCCAACCTATAAGGCTTAATATGATAACTATTAAAAAATATATCTGGATAGAAGAAAGGTTTGACGGGAAAGCCGCCCTTAAAGCAAGCATCAGATAGAAAAAAGGGAACATCATTATTATTTCCACACATCTCATCAGAATAGCGTCAGTTCTGCCTCCAAAATAACCTGAAATACCACCTATCAGAAGCCCAAGCAGGAAAGATATACTGACACCGATAATTCCTATTGAAAGCGAGATTCTGGCACCATAAAGTATTCTTGAGAAAATGTCCCTGCCATGGATATCTGTTCCGAAGAGGAATATGTTGCCTTCTCCTGCTCTAAACAGGTATCTTTCTGAAGGAAACAGCCCCAGTATGTTTCTCTTAGGACCATTAGTGAAAAAGGTTATAGGGTATATTCTACTATAGTCGCAGGCATATTCCTTAAATGCAGGGTTTATAATGTCTATCCCATAGACAAAAGGTCTATGAAGATGCCCGTTTTTAACTATCCTGGGAACTATTGGAGGACAAAGTGCATATTGCCTGTGTTGCAGGTCATAGGGATAGGGCGCGATACAGTCAGCCAGGATGGCTAATGCATATAGAAATACAATAATCCACAGGGATATGTAAGAAAACCTGTTGTTTTTCTTCAATCTTACGATGAATTTTTTCATCTTAACCTCACACGTGGGTCGGCAACAGCGATAAGTATATCTGCTATAAGGTTTCCTAAAATCAACAGAATTCCGCCTATTACAAGAGATGCCATTACCAGATATAGGTCCTGTGAAAGAACCGCATCAAGTATGAGTCTGCCCATACCGGGCCAGTTTGTAACTATTTCTACAAGCGCAGCGCCGCTTAAAATAGAAGAAAGGGTATAGCCGAATATGGTTATCATGGGATTGATTGCATTTCGGAGGGCATGCCTGAAATATATCCTGCCATTGCTTAAACCTTTTGCCCGAGCTGTTGTGATATAAGGGCTTCCAAGCGCTTCTATGAAATTGTTTTTCATCAACCGAAAAAGAGAACCTATTCCTGATAGTGTTAGTGCCACGCCAGGTAGCAGAAGGTGTTTCATATAATCTATAAATTTTTCCCATCCTGTAGCGCTGATACTAAAAATACTTGTTGTGCCTCCAACGGGTAGTACTGCTGTCCTTGCAGCAAAAAAAACCAGCAACATCGCTATGAAGAAAGAAGGTATTGATATGCCTATATAGGCAAAAAATGAAAGTGTTTTTTCCTGCCATCTACCGTCTTTTACGGCCGCAAAGATACCCATAGGAATTGCGATGAGCCAGGTAAAGAAAATAGAAAATAGTGACAGAGAAAGGGTATTTTTAAGTTTCTGCTTTATAAGAAAGGAGACCGGTACATGGTAGGAGAAAGATTCTCCAAGGTTGAGTGTTGCTATATTTTTCAACCAGTAAAAATACTGGATCACCACAGGTTTGTCCAGTCCGAAGTCTCTTCTCATAGATTCTATTGTCTGAGGAGAGACTTCCGGGTTCATAGCCATCTGGGTAAAATAGTCTCCCGGAGATATCTGGATAATCATAAAGGAGATAAAGGTCATCCCAAACAAAAGGGGAATAAACTGTAACAACCGTTTCAAAATATATTTTTTCATCTCTTTTATTTTACTTTTATCCTGAAAAAAATCAAAAAATATCTATAGAACAATAGAAAAGACATCAAGCATATCATCCCTTAAATTACAAGTGAAATGTAAGCCGTTTTGTCTGAACCCTTCTGGTATGTTATTATATATCTATGGAAGTTAAAAACCTGAAAGTTGCCGATATAAAGCACCTGGCAGAAAAACATTGGTTTCTTGAACTTGAAAACTCGTTTAATGAAATTCCTCAACCTGGACAGTTTATCCATATCAAGATACCTCCTTTTTTTTTAAGACGGCCATTTTCCATAGCAAGATGTACGAGAGATAAGATAAGCATCCTTTTTAAAATTGTAGGCGATGGTTCTAATGCTTTAAGTGGAGCTCGGAAAGGAGATGTCCTAAATGTGATAGGCCCACTCGGAAAGCCTTTCCCTATAAGAAACACATGGAAAAGGGTTTTTCTTGTTGGCGGAGGTACAGGGATTGCTCCTTTGCTTTTTCTCTCGGAAGAACTCATAAAAAAAGAAAAACAGATCCTGTTTTTTTACGGTACGAAAAACAAAAAACATATTATGTTTCACATCCTTCCTTATGGCGTGGATTTCATCTTCAGTACTGAGGATGGTAGTTTTGGACAAAAGGGGTTTGTCCATATGTCGCTTGTTCAACAAATGGAAGAAAAGTTTCTGCCTGATGTCATATATGCAGGGGGGCCATACGGACTTTTAAGGCAGGTGGCTATAGTTGCAGGAAGGTATGGTATCCCTACGTTTGTATCTCTGGAAAACAGGCTTGCCTGTGGAACGGGGTTGTGCTACGGCTGCGTCACCAGAATCAAGTCAAAAAAAGGTTGGGAATATAAAAGGGTCTGTAGAGATGGTCCTGTATTTGATGCTGCTAATATCATATGGGAGGAACAATAATGCTCATCATAAAAATAGGCAGGCTTGTTTTGAAATCGCCGGTTATTATGATGAGTGGCATTTTTAGCTATGGTGAAGAAGATATCGGATATATAAATTATGAAAAAATAGGTGCGGTTGTTACAAAAACCATTACCCTTTTGCCATACAAAGGTAATCCGCAACCGAGGATATGGGAAACGGGCAATGGTATGTTAAACTCTATAGGATTGCAGAACCCGGGTATACGTACCTTTGTCTCACGCTATCTTCCAAAGATTAAACAACGCGGGATAAAAACCATTGTAAGTATCTCAGGACAGGATAGCCTTGAGGTTTTGAAAATAGTAGAGGTGCTTTCAAAAGAAGGTATTGATATTATTGAACTGAACCTTTCCTGTCCCAATGTCCATAAGGATAAACCTATGATTTCCCAGTCTGCTGAGAAAACGTATGAGATAGTCAGGGATGTGAAAAAGAAGTTTGGAAACATTACATTGATTGCCAAACTTTCTCCCAATGTTACCGATATTTCAGAGATAGCAGTATCTGCTGAAAAAGCAGGAGCAGATGCCTTGAGCCTGATAAACACAGTAAAGGGTTTATCCGTGGATGTTGAAGGCAGAAGGGTTGTAGAGGGAGGGCTTTCAGGTCCTCAGATAAAACCTGTGGGTATGAGGGCGGTATATGAGGTATTCAAGAAGGTTAACATTCCTCTCATAGGTACAGGGGGGATACTAAAAGGCAGGGATGCCTTGGAATATCTCCTTGTAGGTGCATCGGCAGTAGGAGTTGGAAGTGGCTTTTTCTCCAATCCCCTGCTGATAGATGAAATATACGATACCGTTAGAGGTTTTCTTTCAAACAACAAATACAAAAAGGTTGCTGATATTGTAGGGCTTTTTAATGAAAAAAAAGAAAAAACTTCTTCTGAAACAAAAAAAGGAAGGTAATATCTGGCATTTTTTTGTCCTTTTTAGTATAGCGGCTTTTCTCTTTCTGCGGTTTTTTCTTGATGGGTTAAGCCATCCTACATTCAATTTTTTCTGGAATATCTATTTCTTTCTTTTATTTATCACATACCTCATAAGACAAAAGCTTAAAACTGAATTATTTAAAGAAGAGGTTGTTATTCTGCTGTTTTTTCTCTTTTCTGTGATATCTTCAGGGCTGGCTCCTGTTAAAAGCAGCGGCATTGTGTATAATGCGCAGATGCTCGGTTATATCTGTTTTTTTTCAGTTATTGTGCACAATCTGAACTCCCGGGAAATGAAGTTGCTGTGCTGGGTATTGCTTTTCAGTAGTCTGTGTATATCTCTTTACGGTATCTATCAATATTTCTGGGGACTTGAAGAGACAAGACAGATAGTACGCGCTAATCCTGAAATTTATCCACCAACTTTTATCTCAAGGCTCGCGAGTGATAGGATATTTGCTACATTTGTTTATCCCAACGTGTACGCTTCATTTTTACTTTTTGTTATTCCAGCTTCCTTTTTTATGTTTCTCTCATCTGAAAAGAAGGTGATAGGTTTTTTATCCCTTGTGATTTTAATCCTGGCTTTTGTTAACCTTATTCTTACGGGTTCTTTTGGCGGAATACTTATATGTCTTTTTACTGCAATGTGCATGCTGTTGTTTTTAATAGTAAAGGATAGAAAAAAACTTGGGATTATTATTCTTTGTCTACTGAGTTTGCATATAGCCGTGATTTCCGCAGGGTATATCACAAGCAAACTACCTAAAATTTCCTCTTTCACGGACCGTTTTGGATACTGGCAGTCAGCAGTGAAGATATTTTATGAAAGACCTGTTTTAGGAGCAGGGCCAGGCAACTATATGTACAACTATGCAAGGTTTAAGAGCCCTGAGGGTATGGAAGCAAAACACGCACATTCTATATTTTTCGAGACCCTTGCAGAAACAGGTATTGTTGGTACTCTTTTATTGTTTTCTTTTGTTGTGATGTTGATGACATATTTCTTCAAAAGAGATGATACATCACCTCTCGGGGTAGGGATTGGATTTGCTATGCTGGCTTTTCTCCTTCACAACATGGTAGACTTCAGCTTCATAGACCCTGCGGTTGGTATCCTATTGTTTTTAGGAGGAGCAACTGGTATTGTGTTAACGGAAAAGAAAACCTCTTTAACTAACTTGCGGTTGACAAAATGGCTCAACTGTTTTATGATAATTATGGTGCTTTTGACGGCTTTAAACTATGCCAGGTACATATGTGCAGAGAAAAACCTGTTACAGTCAGATAAGGAGAAATTCCTTTACAGCAGGCTTTTGTATATAGAGAGAGCAGAGAAACTTTTTTCTGAAAATTTCCAGGTCTATGAGAAAAAAGGAGATGTCTATCTGAATGAAGCCATAAGGAGCCAAAACAAGGAATATTACAAGAGAGCAAAGAATTTTTATCTTTCTTCTCTTGCGTTAAATCCATATAGTTCAAAGATTTATAGAAAAATGGCTTTTATCTGCGAAGAGATAGGAGATATGTGCCAGGCAGAAAAGATGTATCTTAAAGTGATAGAGAACTATCCTGCGAAAAAACAGTATTATCTGGAAGCTGCGGTTTTTTACAAAAGGCAGGGCAACAAAAAGATGTTTGAATACTATTATGAAAAAAGCAGGTATTTAAGTGCAGCTACCAAGGAAGAGGAATATATCAACGACGCGTATACAAAATGGATAGAATCGCAGAAATAGAGATAAGGAAACCGGATAAACCTCAACAGTTTAAACTTTCTCAGGAGATACCTGTAGAAAAGGGAGATTTTTGTATAGTGGAGATGTCTCAGGGTGTTATTGACTATGGAAAGATATGTAAGATATCAGAAACAAAACCTTTTTTGAAGTTTAACATTGCAGGTAGGGTTTTAAGAAAGATAACAGAATCCGATATACTTGCTATTGAAGAAAATAGAAGGAAGAAAACAGAAAGTCTTGCTATATGTCGGGCAAAGGTTAAGGAATCAAGACTTTCTATGAAAGTGGTTGATGCTGAATACTCCTATGATAGAACGAGAATTACTTTTTATTACTGGGCGGAAGAAAGAGTAGATTTCAGGAATCTTGTGAAAGAGATTGCCAAGATATTCAACTGTCGTATTGAGATGCGACAGATCGGGCTGAGAGATGAAGCCAAAATAAAAGGCGGATATGGTATCTGTGGAAATCCTCTTTGCTGCTCAAGTTTCTTGAGAGCATTTGAATCTGTTACCATGCGTATGGTGAAGAACCAGAAGCTACCTCTTGATATAAACAAGATAACCGGTCAGTGTGGCAGGCTTCTATGTTGTCTCGTATATGAGGACGATTTTTATAAAAAGGAAGAAAAAAAATGAATTTTTATGTAACCACCCCTCTTTATTATGTTAATGATAAACCGCATATAGGACATGCTTACACCACTGTTGCTGCGGATACGCTGGCACGTTTTCATAGGATGTCCGGGGACAGTGTGTTTTTTCTCACAGGGACAGATGAGCATGGACAGAAGATATTTGAGGCTGCCAGAAAGCAAGGAATAACTCCTGAGCATCTTGCAGATATCAATTCTGAAGTTTTTAAGAAACTCTGGAATGACCTTAATATCTCCTATACCCGTTTCATAAGAACTACGGAGCCACAGCATGAACAGGTGGTTAAAAAAGTCTTCACGCATCTTCTTGAGAAAAGGGCGCTGTATAAGGGTCAGTATCGTGGATACTATTGTGTTCATTGTGAAGGATATGTTCAGCCTGATGCAGAAAATAACGGACTTTGTCCTGACTGCAAAAGGCCAGTAAACGAGATTTCCGAGCCCTCGTATTTTTTGAATATCTCTATGTATAAAAAACAACTTGAAAAACATATAGCCGAAAGTTCTTTCGTAAAACCGGATTTCAGAAAAAACGAGGTTCTTAAGATGCTTGCTAGTGAGATGCCCGATGTTAGCGTTACCAGAAAAAATGTTAGTTGGGGCATTCCTGCTCCTATACCAGAGCAGTATACGATATATGTCTGGTTCGACGCGCTGCTCAATTATTTAAGCGGTATAGGCTACCTTTATGACAATAAACTATTTGAACAATACTGGCCTGCCGATGTTCAGATTATAGGCAAAGATATCATCAGGTTCCATGATATCATATGGCCGAGTATATTACTTGCTCTGGGGCTGCCTCTTCCAAAAACTATATTCGCGCACGGTTGGTGGACTCTCGGTAAAGACAAGATGTCCAAATCAAAGGGGAATGTTGTTTCTCCAGAAGTAATTATTCAAGAGTATGGAGCCGACCCATTCCGGTTTTTTCTTCTGAGAGAGGTGCCTTTTGGCCTTGACGGAGAATATTCTGCAGAGAATTTCAAAAAACGTTACAACAGCGACCTTGTTAATGACTTCGGAAATCTTGTCAACAGGACACTTAATCTTGTGGAGACAAAAACTGCTGGCACTATACCCGACAGGTCACCTTCTACCGAGATTACACATATCACTGAGGAAGTGTATGCGGCTTACAGATGTAAGATGCAAGCAGTAGCCTTTTCAGAAGCTATTGAAGAAGTATGGAAGATTGTAGTGTACCTCAACAGGTTTTTAGATACCTCTGCTCCATGGAAAGAAGAGTGTAAAAAAAAGGAAGATATCCTTTACGATGTTATGTATGGCATCCGCAATGTTCTGCTGTTCCTGGCACCTTTTATTCCCTCTTCAGTCACATATATGTGGAAGATGCTTGGTCTTCCCAACAACCCTCAAGAGGAAGGTTTTGCTTTGCTTGAGAAAAAGTTAGAAGCAGGTATAAAAATCAATAAACGGGAAATAATTTTTACGAGGAAAAAATGAAATCCATATATAAAAGGTTTATACTGAAACTTTCGGGAGAGGCACTTCAGGGACAGAATGGTTTTGGCATAGATTCAGGAGCATTGATATCTATATCAAATGAGATCAAAGAAGTTCTGGACATGGACTGTGAAGTAGGACTTGTAGTGGGTGGAGGTAATATCTATAGAGGTAGTAAGAGGGATAAAAATGTGATAGATCAGGTAAATGCCGATTACATTGGTATGCTTGCTACTGTCATAAACGGACTTGCTCTGCAAAATACCCTTGAGAAGATGGGGTTGGATACACGGGTGCAAAGTGCGTTTGAGATGAAACAGTTTTGTGAGCCGTATATTAGACGAAGGGCGATAAGGCATCTTGAAAAAAAAAGGGTGGTGATTTTCGTGGGAGGCACAGGCAACCCTTATTTTACCACTGATACGGCTGCTGCTCTCAAGGCTGTAGAAATAGGTGCTGAAGTCGTGCTTAAGGCGACCAAAGTTGATGGGATATATTCTGCCGACCCGTTTGTTGACCCAAAAGCCAAAAGGTACAGTAGATTAACCTATATAGAAGTGCTTCAAAAAAGGCTTAAGATAATGGATAGTACAGCTATCTCTCTTTGTATGGAAAACCACATTCCCATTATTGTTTTTAACCTTTTTGAAAAAGGCAACCTGCAGAAAATAGTTACTGGTAAGGGGAAATATACGATTCTTTCTGATGGTGGTGGCAGAAAATAAATCTTCACAGATATTTTTTTAGCAATTATGTCCAGGAATTAAAACGAATACCCCCGGAGGTTTTCAATGAAAAATAAGATATTGAATGAAGCGAAAAAAAGGATG
>CAZYYF010000045.1:0-9372 GCA_964650875.1 uncultured bacterium | reverse complement strand
ACCCTCGTAACAACAACCCCGTGGGTGCCGTCGCCACACCAACCTCCGGGGGCGTCTCCCTCCCCCTCGGTGGTCATTGCGAGCGTATTATGCGTGGCAATCTGACGCTTTTTGTCGTTGCGAGCCGTCTTTCGGCGTGGCAATCCCTCCGACCCTCGCAATAACAACGGCGGGAGGGCACCCTCGCAATGACAACCCTGGGGTGCGTTTCCCTGCCCCTCGTTTGTCATTGCGAGCGTATTATGCGTGGCAATCTTACGCTTTTTGTCGTTGCGAGCCGTCTTTCGGCGTGGTAATCCCTCCGGTCCTCGCAATGACAACCCCGGGGGCACCCTCGTAACAACAACCCCGTGGGTGCCGTCGCCACACCAACCTCCGGGGGCGTTTCCCTTCCCCTCGGTGGTCATTGCGAGCGTATTATGCGTGGCAATCTCATTCCTCGGAATGACAACACGGTGTTCAGTGAATATTTACGATTTGTTGACGATGGTATCAAATTTTATCAGCGGTTTTTGAGCTCGTAGATAATATTGCCAAGCTCCAAAGCCATATCTACATTGTTTATAAAGATATCAGCAGGTAACACAAGAGCAGCAGGAGTAAAATTCAGTATGCCTTTTATACCAATAGTTACAATGTATTCAGCAACAGACTGAGCTTCTTCTATAGGTACACATAGCAGGGCTATTTTAACCCCTGTTGTTTGAAGAATATCCCTTGCATTTTTTATATCTTCAACCTTCAGTTTATCCACTATCGTTCCTATCTTGCGAGGATTTTTGTCAAAACATGCAACAAATCTCACATTTATTTTTCTGAATCCAGCATATTGAATCAGAGCGGACCCAAGTTTTCCCACCCCTATCAACACAACTTCTGTTTGCCTATCCACACCAAGTATTTTTCGTATGGTGTCCGAGAGAGAATCTACATCGTATCCGACTCCCCTTTTACCAAACTCTCCAAAAAAGGAGAGGTCTTTTCTAAACTGGCTGGGTTGTACATTGAGAAAAGAACTAATATTCTCTGAAGATATAACCTTAACACCTTTTTTCTTCAATGTGTCAAGAGACCGCAGATATATTATCAGCCTCTTTATTGTTTCACAAGAGATGTTCTTTCCTTTTAACATCATGGCTATTTCTCATGTATCATCTTTGACCATTTTCCCCTATTAAAGTATAATTTTATATGCTAATATTATAAAATACATTACAACCTGCTGTCCAAAGCAATACTAAAAAAAGGAGTAAACATGGAACATTTTGAGGTTCAACCCGAAAAACTTAAATTAGCATGTAACCTTAAACAGCTTAATTTTAAGACAACCGCTGAAATAAAGCCTTTAACAGGCATAATCGGCCAGGAGAGGGCAAAAAAAGCACTTGAATTCGGGCTTAATATTAACAGTTCAGGTTACAACATCTTCGTTACGGGCATCTCAGGTACTGGAAGGACGACATCGGTTGAACAGGCAGTAAGAAAGATAGCTGAAACAAGACCTGTGCCTGACGACTGGTGTTATATATTTAATTTTACAGATGTTGATATACCGAAGGCGCTCAGATTTCCTGCTGGCAAAGCAGTAATATTCAAACAGGAAATGAACGAGCTTGTGGAAGAACTGTTAGTAGAATTGCCCAAGGCATTTGAAAGCCAGTTGTATGAAGAACATAAAAACCAGATTATCAGAAATATGCAGAGCAAAAAAAATGAACTTTTAGAAAAGTTTGAAAAGATTGCAGAAACAGCAGGATTTAAAATTAAAAAAACCTCTTCAGGAATAGCTTTTGTTCCGATGATAGAAGGAAAACCTCTTGAGGATAAGGACATAGAACTTATGACAGAAAAGGCAAAAGAAGATATAAATAAAAAACAGGAGGTCCTTTATGACGAGTTATCAAAAGTCTCACGGTTGATAAGGAAACTTGAAAAAGAAGCACAGAAAAAGCTTAAGGAGATTGAAAAAAACACTGCTAATTTCACCATACATCCTAAAATAGAAGAATTGAAAGAAAAATATAGCAATATTCCTTCTGTTTACAAATACCTTGAGGATGTTGAAAATGATATGTTAGAAAACATAGAAGAATTTAAAGACAAAAAAGAAGTGGAGATACTGCCGGGAATAAAACTTCCTGAAAAACAGTCTTCCCTTTACAGATATCAGGTAAATGTGTTTATAGACAATTCAAGAATAAAAGGGGCACCTGTTGTCAAAGAACCTAATCCGACTTCGTACAACCTTAGCGGTAAGGTGGAATATAAACCTTCTTACTACGGAGCTATGGTAACAGATTTCACGATGATAAAACCAGGTGCATTGCATAAAGCAAACGGAGGATATTTGATTCTTCAAGCAATAGATGTGCTGAAAAACTATTTTTCATGGGAAACACTCAAGAGAGCCATTAAAAACAATGAAATAATAATTGAAGACCTTAACGAACAATTTCGTCTGATTAACACCCCTACTTTAAGACCTGAATCTATCCCACTGAATGTTAAAATTCTACTGATAGGGACCCCGATGCTTTATTATCTGCTGTTCACTTATGACGAGGATTTTCAGAAGTTATTCAAGGTCAAAGCTGAATACAGTCTGCTGATGGATAGGGACAGTCAGGGCATCTCAAATTATGCAGCACTGATAAGCAAGATATGTACTGAAGAGAATCTCAAACACTGCGATGCAGAAGCGGTCGCCAGGACGGTTGAATACGGAGCAAGAATATCAGAGCACCAAAACAAACTTACCACAAGGTTTGTTGAAATAGCAGACCTTATAAGAGAAGCGCACTTCTGGGCAGAAAAAAATAATTCTGAGGTTATCCATAAAAAACATATTGACGTTGCTCTAGAAGAAAAGTTTTTCAGGTCTAATCTGATTGAAAAAAGAATAGAGGAACTGATAACTGAAGGTACCATTATGGTAGATACCGAAGGAAAAATAAAAGGCCAGATAAATGGGCTTTCTGTTATGACCATGGGGGATTATTCTTTCGGGAAGCCTTCAAGGATAACCGCAAGAGTTTACACAGGTAGCACAGGAATGCTTAATATAGATAGGGAAGTAAAACTTGCCAGGAAGTTACACAACAAAGGTTTTTTAATCCTGAGCGGATACCTTGGAGAAAAATACGGCAGCACCAAACCTCTTATATTTTCTGCAAGTATATGTTTTGAGCAACTTTATGAAGAGATAGAAGGAGACAGCGCCTCTTCAGCTGAACTGTACGTCATTCTTTCTGCGCTTTCCGATTTACCTATAACACAGGAGATAGCCGTTACGGGTTCTGTTAATCAAAAAGGAGAGGTCCAGCCTGTAGGAGGAATAAACGAAAAGATAGAAGGGTTTTTCTACACATGTAAGGCAAAAAAACTAACAGGAAACCAGGGAGTTATTATTCCCCATCAAAACCTTAAACACCTTATGCTGAAAGATGAGGTTATCGATGCTGTAAAAAACGGTATGTTCCATGTTTGGGCCGTAAAAAATATTGATGAGGGAATAGAAATTCTTACAGGTGTTGCCGCGGGACAGAAAGACACAAAAGGTAATTACCCTGCTAATACAGTCAACAGACGGGTTGAAAAGAAGTTAGAGCTTCTTTATAGGAATTATGCAAAATCTAAACAGGACAAACTTTATCACAAGAACAAGTGAACAGAAAAACTGTTTTATTCTGGTTTCTTTCAGTCTACCTTTTTTGTGTTACTCATTGCCTATCAGGTGAAAACACCCATCTTTTATTCGGGTTTGAAGAAAACACCGAAATATGGAGTATAACAAAAACAGAAAACAATGCCGTAAAAAAAATAAGTCTTTCAACAGAAAAGGCAATAACAGGAAACCAGTCTTTAAAAGTTGCACTCAATTTTTCTGGTGAAGGCTGTATAGAAAAAGATTTTTTCAAAGACCTTACAATATATAACAATCTTGTTTTGAATGTTTATCTTCCTGCAACAGCACCTGACGACCTACAAATCTCCGTTCTATTACAGGATAACGAACTACTCTGGTATCAAACACAGAGGTTCAGTCTTACACGTGGGATATGGAACAGGTTAACCCTTGATGTAAAACCTGGCAGCGCTTTTTGGGAAAGTATAGGTCATCAACAACCGTGGTCGGAAAAGCCAGCATCTGGAATAAGAAAAATAACTATAAAATTATTTTCCGAACACCATATGTCGGTAGATGTATATCTTGACGATATAAGCGGAAACCTGTTTGCTTTCCCTGACTTTACCTTTAACAATTCTGATATAAAAGTATATGAAAAATTTGAAATAAGTTTTAATCTCAGCAGGAAAATAAAAAATCCCTTTGACACTGACGAAATAAAAGTTGAAGGAGTCTTTACCTGTCCTGATGGAGAAATCCTTGTGAGACCGGGGTTTTATTACCAGAAGTATGCAAGAAAACTACTTGAAAACGGCGAAGAAAAACTTACTCCTGAAGGATATCCCTACTGGAAAATAAGATTTACCCCTGAAACAACAGGTATATATAAATACTATCTTAAGATACAGCATAACCAAGAAGTCTTGTGCTCAAAAGAAAACCAGTTCACTGCATGGCCTTCAGAACAACCTGGTTTTGTAAAAACCAGTTCTATTGACTGGAGATATTTTGTATTCAGCAACGGGGTTTTTTTTTATCCACTGGGGTTAAATGTACGTTCTCCTACTGATACAAGATATGCATCCCTGATGAAAAAAAAACTTGAACCGGACGCAGGGACTTTTTATTATGAAGAAGTATTTAAAAAAATGAGTGAAAATGGAATAAATTTTGTGGAAGTATGGTTAGCGCCATGGTTTGCTGCCCTTGAATGGAAAGAAAACAGACCAGGTTATAGAGGCTTGGAATATTATAACCTGAGAAACGGTTTTAAGTTAGATTCAATCCTTGAGTTCGCTGAAAAAAACGGCATCTTTATTCAGCTGGTAATTATCAACCATGGACAGTTAAGTACATGGTGTGACCAGGAATGGCAGGATAATCCATACAACACTACAAACCAGGGATTCTTAAAAACTCCTGAAGAATTTTTTACGGATACCAAAGCGAAACATCTGTTCAAAAAGCAGTTGTATTATATAGTAGGAAGGTGGGGCTATTCTCCACATATTTTTTCGTGGGAGATAATAAACGAAATAAATCTTATAGGTTCAAAAAACAATTTCTATAGAAATGAGGAAAAATTAATATCTGCATGGTACCGTGAAATGGCAGACTATTTAAGGGAAATTGATGTTTTTCATCACCTTGTCACAGCCCATTATACCATACTGGCAAAGAGTTCTATACTTTCAGAAACCGTTGACTATACGATTACCAATGGTTATTATAACCTGAAAAACGAATCCCTTTTTACCCTCCTTGATAATATTTGGAACCACCACTCTAAGTTTCAGAAACCTGTATTTGTTTCAGAGTTTGGCGGAACATCTGCAGGTTCCTCTCCAGAAAATCTCACAAGAGACCTTATCGCCGGTCTATGGTACAGTTATCATAAACCTTTTGCAGCAGCGCCCTTGTTTTGGTGGCACAGGTTTATAAAAGAAAGAGAACTTTTCGGCATCTACAATGTTTTTTCAGAATATATATCGGGACAGGACAGGATAATAGACTGCTTTGAACCAGAAAAAGCAGAAATAGAAGGCACGGGTAAAAAACAGATTTGTGCGGTAGCTATCGGAACAGATTATTTTTCAAGTTGCTGGGTTTATAATTTCGCAGTAACAAAAGATGTTGAGAACTTATCTCTACCTTCAATGGAAAACATTGAAATATCTATCAGAAACAAAAAAGAAGGAATCTACAAGGTATCTTTTTATGATATGGAACAAGGGATGATTGGTAACAATACTATCAGTACAAATACAGGCATACTTAAAGTTAAACTTCCTCCTTTTGCCAGGTGGATAGCCTTCAAAGCAGAATTTTATGAGCAAAAATAAAAAAAATATTGAATATATAAAGGAAAAGATACCTTTACCGGATGAGAATGCGGAATCAAACCTGAGCTTCATTCAAAAACTGATGTTTCTGCTTATTCTTCTCATCTTATTCTACATCATATACAAGCAAGGAGAAATTACTACCTTGGGCCACTGTTTTTATTATATTATAACCATTTTATACCTTATCATCTGTACCCATAAACTCATACTTGTTATCGCAGGAAGTCTAAAAAAAAGTGAAATTAAGATAACAGATATTGAAATATCAAGCACAAAAAACTGGCCGATGTATACAATACTACTGCCTGTCTACAAAGAAACTGCCATATTTTCACAGCTATATCAGGCAATAGAAAATCTTGATTATCCGAGAGAAAAAATAGAAGTACTTCTTCTGGTAGAAGAAGATGATGATGAGTTTAAACAATTGCTTGTTGGTCAAAAACTACCTGAATGGTGGAAGGTTATTTTTATACCAGATTTCAAACCGAAAACCAAAGGAAAAGCGCTCAATTACGGTCTCTTAAAAGCATCCGGGAAATATCTTGTTATATATGATGCCGAAGATATTCCTGAAAAAAATCAGTTGAAGAAATCAGCTATTGCCTTTGAACAAATGCCTGACACAGTAGTCTGTTTACAGTCAAAATTGAATTATTATAACCCTTATCAAAACATCCTTACTAAATGGTTTACGGCTGAATATTCTTCATGGTTTGACCTTTATCTACCAGGTATTGACGCCATAAAAGCACCTATGCCTTTAGGAGGAACATCCAACCACTTCAGGACAGAAAAATTACTTGAACTGAAAGGATGGGACCCTTTTAATGTAACTGAAGACTGTGATCTCGGGATAAGGATATTTAAATCTCGCTATTCAACTCGGGTACTGGATACTACAACATGGGAAGAGGCAAATAGCGTTCTTGCTAACTGGTTGAAGCAACGTAGCAGGTGGGTAAAAGGTTATATACAGACATATTTTGTCAATATGCGACGTCCTGTTAACTTTATAAAAAATACAGGAATCATCAATTTTTTCCACTTCAACATCATAGTAGGAGGCAATTTTTTTGTACTTTGTTTTAATCCCATCGCATGGCTGATGATAATTGTCTGGTTTTTAACCCCTGATAAATTTTTAATGCCTGATAGGTTCTTACTTGTTTCAACGTTGGTGCTTCTGGCAGGCAACCTTTTTTTTGTCCTGATAAATGTATGGGGGGTATTGAAAAGAAAGTGGTACAAACTTGTTTTTATCTCATTGTTGAGTCCGGCCTATTGGTTCTTGATGAGCATGGGGGCATGGAAAGGTTTTTTCCAATATCTAAGAAACCCTCACTTCTGGGAGAAAACAGAACATGCCTTGTTTAAAAACTACTATAGCCAAAATTCCTGAAAATATCAGGTCTGTTTCTCCAGTCTTTTATGACCTTCACCCAGAGTTCAAGAAAAACTTTTTTGCCTACCAGAACCTCTATCTCCTGTCTGGCAAGGGACCCTACTTTTTTGAGTTTCTCGCCGTTTTTACCTATAATAATAGGCTTGAGATTTTCTCTGTCAATAATAATATTTGCCTTGATAACCAACATTTCTTTATCTTTATTACCTGGTTTTAATTCTTCTATTTCAACGGCAATACTTTGGGGAACTTCCTGATAGGTACTATTGACGAT
This sequence comes from uncultured bacterium, assembly GCA_964650875.1. Lineage (GTDB taxonomy): Bacteria > Ratteibacteria > UBA8468 > B48-G9 > JAFGKM01 > JALNXB01. The sequence continues at coordinate 1,720 of CAZYYF010000045.1, read as the reverse complement.
TTTCTCTCTGATGATTTCGGCGATATGATACTGGACAGGTATGTTTGTTTTCATCTCATCAGGAAATAATTTTTCACCTACGGGTAGATGCTTGAAAATAGCGTTCAAAAGCTCATTGATATTCTCTTTCTTGAGAGCCGAAATAGGGACAACTTCCAGAAAGTTATGTCGCGAAAAACTGTTTTCTATAAGCGGTAATAAAAATTCCCGCCGGGGAAGCATGTCTGTTTTATTTATCACAAGAATAATTTTTTTTCTAAATTTTTTCAGGCTTTCAAGTATCTTTTCATCATACTCCTGCCACCCACCAGCATCTATGAGTAAAAGCACAATATCAGAATCTTCCACACAACTTACAATGGTCCTAACCATACTTTTCGCAAGTTCGCTGTGTTTTTCTTCAAAACCGGGTGTGTCAAGAAAAACAATCTGTCCTTCAGGTGAATTATAGACACCCAACACTTTTATTCGTGTGATAGCAGGATGGGAAGAAACAATAGATATCTTGGAATGCATAATAGCATTCATCAGGCTTGATTTACCTACATTGGGTCTTCCTATTATAGATACAAAACCAGATTTCATTAAAAGTCCTTTTTTTATTTTTCATATCAGAATTTCAAGATTTTTATCAATAGATTCTTTTTCTACGAGAAGTACAGCAAGAGAGTGGCGCGCCTCTTCTGGTGTTATAACAGTGAAATGTTTGTTATGACTAATATGCTCAATAAAATATCTTATCTCATAGTAATATCCACCAAGGTCGTCAATATTGCCGTTTGCTCCTTCTGTTTTTATTTTTTCAAATACAGGTTTATCTACCTTTCCGGAAGATTCATATACAACAAGCGTAGGGTTGTTACGTGAGTTAAAACTAACCACTGCCTTTTCAAAATTTGCAATATAACTCATCTCAAAAGGAAATTGAGATGGAAAATTCCACCCTCCTTCAAGAGATACAACAAGGTTGTTTTCAAAAGTAAATGTGGTAAAAATATGTGAATAAAAACTTTCGTCTTTCGTTACTTTGGAATAAACCTTCCTGGGTGTTTTCCCTGTAAGATATAGCACAAAATCTGTATCATGTATGTGCAGGTCAATGAGAGCACCACCTGACTGTTCATTTTTCAAAAGCCAGTTTTCCCAACCCCATGTAGGTGTAGGAGATAACCTTTTACACACAAGACTTTTGAGATCTCCATAATCACCTCTGTCATATACCTTTTTTAAAAAACGGTATTCATGCCAGAACCTTATCACATGTCCTATCATAAGCTGCACCTTATTTTTCTTGCATGCCTCAATCATTTCATCCGCATCTTCAACAGTAAGGGCAATAGGTTTTTCACAAAAAATATCTTTACTGTTTTCCGCTGCCTTGATAACAAATTCCTTGTGTAGAAAGGTCGGAAGACATATATCTATAACATTAACATCCTGTTTTGAAATAAGCTGATGGGGGTCATAATAAGGAATTGTTTTGAATTTTGCCGCGAGGGATTTTGCTTTTTCTCCTCTAATATCGGCAATGCCTACTATCTTGACATCTGGAAGCATACTGTAAACATTTGCATGCATGCTCCCCATAAATCCTGCACCTATAATACCAACTCTTGTCATTTTTCAAACCTCCTTTTTTTATGGTCTTTGTTTGTCATCCTGAATCCTGATTTACTACAATGAGAAAGGCTTGTTTCAGGATCTCGTTTTTTTCTTTTAG
>CAZYYF010000044.1:0-9382 GCA_964650875.1 uncultured bacterium | reverse complement strand
GAAAGTTTGTTTCAGCAGACAGATATTACCTTTCAACCTTAATCAGAAATTATTGCTGTAAATCTGTCAGGAGTGCCCAGATAAAAAACTGTAACGGATGCCCCCATATTAAATAAATACCGTGCTGCTACGAAACCATCGCCTCCGTTATTACCCTTACCTGAAAAGACAACAACCGAACGTTGTTCTATATTCACAAAACAATTGTTCAGATATTCTGCTACTAACCTGCCAGCATTTTCCATCAAAATCAGTCGGCTGATTCCAAAAGATTTTTCGGTTTCTTCTTCAATCGCCGCTATCTCTTCTACTGAAAGAATTTTTGTCTCCATTTTATTTTTGAAGTTTTTCTAAAAGTCCTCGTGCAACCCTATCAACTGGACCCGCTCCTATTGTTAAAACAACATCTCCTCGGTAAACAATCTCTGCAAGATATTCAACAATTTCTTCAAAAGTCGGAAGATAAAGGGCTTCTTTTCCATTAGCTCTTATGTGTTCTACAAGCATCTGAGCGTTCACAAGTTTTTTTTCAATGAGAGAATCTCTTACAAAATATATGTCTGGAACAACAATTTTATCAGCTAAAGCAAAAGAGATGGCAAAATCTTTAAGGAGAATCCTTGTTCTACTGTATTGGTGCGGCTGAAAAACAACAATCAGTCTGGCATCAGGAAACATCTGTCTTATAGATTTCAAGGTAAAAGAAATTTCGGTAGGATGATGTCCGTAGTCATCAATAACTGTAATACCTTTCACGGTTCCTAATACTTCACATCTTCTGTGAACACCCTGAAAGTTTTCAAGAGATTCTTGTGCGCACCTGAAAGGTAAACCTAAATAATCTGCACAGGCAACAGCAGCCAGAGAATTCAGAACATTGTGGTAACCACGGACTGCTGATTTTACCACTCCTACCTTTTTGTTTTTAAGATAACATTCGTATTGTGTAAAGTCTCTTGAAAATTTTATATTCCCGGCAGTCCAGTCTCCTGTTTTAATACCATAGGCAATCTTTTTTTTGCTTTTTCTGCTTTTTTTTACTACTTCCACTGCGTTTTTATCATCAGCACAGTAAATTGCACATCCGTTTTCAGAAACATTATCTAAAAATTTTTTGAATGCACCTTTTATCTCTTCTATGTTCTTATAATAGTCAAGATGGTCCTTTTCTACATTTGTTACCACAGCTATCTCCGGCATATAATTAAGAAATGACCTTTTATATTCGCATGCCTCCACAACCAGAAAATCGCTTTTGCCTACTCCTGAATTTCCCACATTGTGTATTTCTCCCCCTAACAAAAAAGAGGGCGAACATCCCGCTGTTGTTAAGATTGAAACAATTAACGAGGAGGTGGTATTCTTTCCATGTGTTCCGGAAATGGCTATCCCTCTTTTATTCTTCATAATAAGTCCCACTGCTTCCGGATAAGTCAACATAGGAATGTTATATTCAACAGAGCTTCTATATTCAGGATTATCTGGTACAATTGCATGAGAATATATAACGACATCTATAGAACGGTTTATGTGTTTGCCTTTTTGCCTATAATAAATCTTTGCTCCTTTTTCAGATAGCTCGCTTAAAACAGGGGAACGATTTTTGTCTGACCCATAAACATTTTTACCCAGGCTCATCAAAAGCCTTGCAAGTCCGCTCATACCTGTGCCACCTATACCTATAAGATATACATTTTTAGCATTGTCTATAATTTTGTCTTCCATCTTTCATCAATTGTGATATTAAAAGCACTGTTTTTCCTTCTGCGTCTACAATAGAAACTTTTCCCATTTTTTGCTTCATCATATCTTTGTTTTTAAGAAACTCACTGAAAAAAAAGGGAAATCTCTTAAGGTTTTCCTCTGTTTGTCGAAAAATACTACAGGCTCCTCTTTCACTAAAAAACAAAGCATTGTATTCCTGATGGCCGCCCGCGTAAGGGTAAGGAACAACAATTGCTGGTATCTTCCAAGCACATATTTCTGCAAGGGTACCGGCACCAGATCTACAGATAACAATATCAGCTACTGCATAAAGCCTTCCCATGTCAAAATAAAAACTGAAAACCTTTGCTGGAATACCTTCTTTCTCATAAACAGCCTGTAAAACCTCTGGATCTGAACCTGCAAGATGCAAAAACTGAAGGTTGAACCTCTTTAAAGAGGTTGTATTTTCGCATATAAGGCGGTTTAAGAAGTCAGCCCCCTGGCTACCTCCAAGAACAAGTACTGTTAAATAGTTAGAAGAAAATCCGAATTCGCGTAGAACCTCTTGCCGAGAATATTTGATAGTAAAATCACTGATAAGAGGAAAACCGGTAAGCACAGTTTTACGTCTTGGATATCCTTCATAAGAAGGAAATGTAATTGCTATTTTATCTGCAAGGTGCTTTGAAAGTCTTGTCACTTTTCCCATCCTGTAGTTTTGCTCGTGCACTATGGTTTTTATACCACACATCTTTGCAGCTAACAAAAATGGGACGGTTGCATAGCTACCGGTGATAACAACAATATCGAATTTCCCGGCTAACAACTGATAAAACGCCCTGTTAAAAGCATAAAAAAATCTAATGGACGAAAAAAAATCTTTATATGATAATCTGCATGGAGGAATTATGCGATATCTGAAACCCTTTTTTTTCAACCATCTCTGGATATAATCCCGCAGAGGAACGAAAAAACAAATGTCAACATGGCCTTTGTCCTGTAGTTGCTCTCCAATAGCAAGCCCCGGAAAAAAATGTCCACCGGTTGAGCCTGTGGCTATGGCCACCTTTCTATTTTTTGATTTTTGCATTATTATATTATACCATATGGAAATATGCAGGGAATTATAGTAATAGCGGATTTACTTACCAGTATATCCTCATTGAGCCTGATGTATTCCTCCTTCCCATTAAAAGGAGAGGGAAAAACCTATCCTGATATATAATAAATCAGGATTCAGGATGACAAACAAGGGAACAGTGATAGGAAACGGTGGAAAAAAGGCAGATGAATTTGGTTTTATACGAAGACAAGTATGATAACGGTTCGGATTTAAGGATAGAGCAAGGCGACGACGAAATCGGCCAGGATACATACTGATAATATGTTGACGAAACCGATGAGGAAGTCAACGACGCTATCTCTTTGAAGACGAATTGGTATTAGATATTGCAAAATTTGTCTTAAAAGTATTATAATAACAAATAATTTTTTAACAACTGTTGTTTGAACCATCAAGGAGTAATGAATGGATAAGTCTCTGGTGATAGTAGAATCTCCGACAAAAGCCAAAACAATAAGTGGAATACTCGGAAAGGGATATAATGTCATAGCCACGATGGGACATGTAAGAGACCTGCCTGAGAATAAGCTTGGCATAGATATAGAAAGAAATTTTGAACCTGAATATGAAATAATACCTGACAAAAAGAACATAGTTTCCAATCTTCGTAAAGCAGCTGAAGAAAGCAATGAAATCTATCTTGCGACAGACGAAGACCGAGAGGGAGAAGCCATCGCATGGCATATAACACACGCCATAGGTAAAAAACCTGACGAGGTCAAACGGGTAGCCTTCCATGAAATTATTCCTGAGGCGGTAAAAAAAGCATTTGATACTCCGCGTTATATATCTCTTGATCTTGTGAATTCCCAACAGGCAAGAAGAATCTTGGATAGGATTGTAGGATACACAATGAGTCCCCTGCTGGCTAAAAATCTTGAAAAAGGACTTTCTGCAGGCAGAGTCCAGTCCGTAGCTTTAAGACTGATAGTGGAAAGAGAACAAGAGATTGAGTCATTTATCCCCCAGGTATACTGGATAATAACAGCAAATGTAGAAAAAAATGGTAAAAATATTTCATTTACACTGGTTGAAATAGATGGACAAAAAATAGAACGTCATTTTTTGAAAGAAATAAAAAAGGTTGATGAGATAATAGAAGAACTTAACAAGGGAAAACTTATAATACAGGAGAAAAAGCAAGCTATGAAAAAGATCAGGCCCTATCCTCCTTTTATAACAAGTACCCTTCAGCAAGAAGCATCTATTAGACTTGGTTTCTCATCAACAAAAACCATGTTTAACGCACAACATCTGTATGAAGGTATTCCTATAGAAGGAAAGAATACAGGTCTCATCACATATATGAGGACGGATTCTCCTTCTGTGGCGAAACCTGCTGTTAACCAGGTGGTAAAGTTCATAAAAGAATCCTTTGGAACACACTACCTTCCAGAAAAACCTTTTTATTACAAGAGTAAATCGTCAATTGCGCAGGAGGCACACGAAGCTATAAGACCTACCTCCGTGAATATGACACCCGACAGGGTCAAACCTTTTTTAACTCCCGAGCAACATAAACTCTATTCTCTTATATGGAACCGCTTTGTTGCAAGTCAGATGAAAGAAGCCGAAATAAAAAACATATCCCTTTTAGCAAAAAACGGAACATACGGTTTTGTGGCTGAAAGTAATACTGTTGCTTTTGAAGGTTTTATGAAAATGTGGCCAATAAAGATAGATGAAGGACAAAAAGAAACTGAAGAGTTTGAAGAAGGGGAAATACTCAATGTCATCAATTACTTCAAAGAAGAACACACAACAAATCCTCCTCCAAGATATACCGAAGCCAGTCTGATTAAGACACTTGAAAAATATGGCATCGGAAGACCTTCAACCTATGCCCCTACTATTTCAATATTATTCAACAGAGGCTACATAAAATCTGAAAAAAGGGCGCTCATACCCACGAAGATCGGCCGGGTAGTTTGTAAAATTCTTGTAGGGTATTTTTCCGATATCATAAACACAAAATTTACGGCTAAAATGGAGAACGATCTCGATATGATAGTCAAGGGAACTACTGGATGGACAGATCTTCTAAAAGAGTTCTACGACACATATAAGCCAATGCTTGAGAAAGCTACGCAATCAATCTCAACAAACATCAAGGATATCGAAAAAATGCTGGTCAGTGATAAGGTATGCCCTACCTGCGGGATACCCCTTGTTGTAAAAAGAGGGAAATTCGGAATATTTCTCGGATGTCCTAACTTTCCGGGATGCAAGTATACAGAAAGGATAAAAGAAAATGTTAATAATTCCCGCAATAGATTTAAAAAAAGACCAGGTCGTAAGACTGTACAAAGGTGACTTCAAAAAAGTAAGCCGTTACAGATCAACTCCTGAGGAAGTCTTCAGTGAGTATTTATCCGCAGGTATCAAACGGCTGCACCTAATTTTTTTATGGGCAGCATACTCAGGAACAATAACAAAAGATGAAGAAACTGTAATAGATAATATAATAAAGATACGAGACATTTATGCAAAAGACACCTGTGCCATTCAGGTTGGAGGAGGTATAAGAACCCAGGAGAGAATTTTGGGGCTCATGGCAAAAGGAATTGACTATCTAATAGTAGGAACGGCATTTCTTATCCCTCTTGCAATGGAAGAAGGTTTTATTAAAAACGACATACGTTTTTTTTATCAACAGGCAGGCAAGGACTTCATAGAAGAAAAAGAGCTGCCAGAATACAATCTTATTGATACGATAGATGATAGTATCCGACACAAGCTCATTGTGGCGATAGACTACAAAAATGATGAAACCGCGCTGAGCGGATGGCAGGTAACAATTCCACTGACACCTTACTATGTTATAAAGCGCCTTATGGACAAGGGATATAAAAGATTCATACTTACCAATGTTGAAAAAGATGGCACCCTTGAAGGAGCGGATATAGATTCACTGGAAAAAATTATGGACCATTTGTCATTTGCAGGATATAAACCTGATGAAATAATAATATCAGGCGGCATAAGTTCTGAAGAAGATATAGTAAAGTTAAAAAACCTCAAGTATAAACCAGATGGAATAATCATAGGCAAAGCCCTTTATCAAAAAAGGCTTGATCTGAAAAAAATAGTACATACCTTTCAGAACAATGAAAATACAACATAAAATTATTTCAGTCTTTCTTATCCTACTATTGCTTTGTATTCCACAGGTTTCTTGCCAGGATTATACTGGCAAAATATACCCAGCAGACAACAACAGTTATTTTGAGTGCCTGTTGCCAAAAATAAAAGAGGCAAAAAAATCTATATATATCATTATGTATTCAGCCAAATACTATCCAAATTATCCAGACAGTCCAGGTAATACGATACTCAACGAACTTATTAACGCGCGAAAAAGAGGAGTAAATATAGAGGTAATATTCAACAGGTCAGACCAAAAAATAGCACCAGATCTCTCAAAAGAGAATATGAACACAGGAGCATACCTTGCAAAAGGCGGTATTCCTGTATATTTTGATTCAGAAAATAAAACAACCCATGCAAAACTTGTGGTAATAGACCGTAAGTTTGTAGTAATCGGAAGTACCAACTGGACTTATTCTGCCTTTACAAACAATAACGAGGTATCTGTCATTATAGAATCAGAAAAACTTGCAGAACACTATATCAAGTACTTTGAAACCGTGAAAAAAGAATGCTCCTTACTGCTAAAACCTGCCAGGTAAAATACTAAATCAGACCTATTATCTGGTTTTATGCAATTTGTAATCAATGCTATCAACAAGGGCCTTCCAGGATGCTTCAATGATATTTTCTGAAACACCGAGAGTGCCCCACGAAGAACTTCCGTCATTTGTCTCTATGATAACCCTTGTGATAGCTCCTGTGGCTTTTTCAGGATTGAGTATTCTTACCTTGTAATCTGTCAGTCTTATACTTTCTATTTCAGGATAGAATTTTACAAGGGCTTTCCTTAAAGCGTTGTCAAGAGCATTGACAGGACCATTGCCTTCACTTGCAGTATGAGAAATTTCTTTACCCACCCTAACCTTAACAGTAGCTTCAGAAACAACCTTTCTACCTCTTTTTTCAACTATGACCCTGAATCCTTCTATTGTGAAAAGATGTTGATATTTTCCGATAGCTTTTCTTACCATTATGTCAAAAGAACCTTCTGCAGATTCAAACTGGTAACCTTCATTTTCAAGAATAGCTATCTCGTCAAGAAGTTTTCTTACAACATCAGGTTTCTGGTCAAGCCCAAAATTTTTTGTCTTCTGCAAAATGGTACTTTTGCCTGAAAGCTCAGATAGCAGAATTCTTCTTTCATTACCTACTAAAACAGGATTGATATGCTCGTAGGTAAGAGGATTTTTTCCTACGGCATCTACATGCACTCCGCCTTTATGAGCAAACGCACTCAATCCAACAAACGGCTGAGAATTTGGAGGAACTATATTTGCTATTTCATAAACAAAACGTGATACTTTTGTTAAATTTACAAGACTGCCTTCAGAAAGACACTGGTATCCCATCTTTAATTGTAAAATTGGAATAATGATTGACAAATCAGCATTCCCACATCTTTCACCTATACCATTGATGGTTCCCTGGACATGCACGGCTCCTGCCCGGACAGCAGAGATAGCATTTGCAACGCCAAGTCCAGAATCATTGTGGGTATGAATACCCACAGGCAGTTTTATTTCTTCAATTACCCTTTTAACAATTTCCTCTATATCAAAAGGCAACACTCCTCCATTTGTTTCACATAAGACGATCTTGTCAGCACCACCTTCTGCCGCTACAAGTAAGGTTTTCATCGCGTATTCAGGATTCATCTTATACCCATCAAAAAAATGTTCCGCATCAAAAAAAACCTTCCTGCCCATCTTTTTGAGATACTTAACGGAATCTTCTATTATAAAAAGGTTGTCATCAGGACTTATCCTTAAAACATCCGTTACATGTAAATCCCAGGACTTACCAAAGATAGCAATATATTCCATTTCGCTTTCAATAAGTTTCTTCAGCAAAGGGTCACTTTCAGCAGAAAAATCCTTTCGTCTTGTACTTCCAAACGCCACAACCTTTGCATTATTAAACCTTTTATTCTTTATCCTCTGAAAAAAGGTGATATCTTTAGGATTAGAACCTGGCCATCCTCCTTCAATAAAATCTATCCCGAAGGCATCTAACATTTCTGCTATCCTCAATTTATCTATTAAGGTAAAAGAAATAGATTCGCCTTGTGCTCCGTCCCTTAAAGTCGTATCATATATTTCAATTCTTTGCATATTGTCCTCCTGACGATTCACGCTCTTTCTATTTTGTTCTTCTGGTTTAATACCAATTTTTCTTCAAAAATATAGGGTCGTTGCCTTGCTCTATTCTCGCATCCGAACCATTATCATACTCACCTTCGCATTCAAAACTATAATTTTGAATGCGGATTCTTATAAGATGGTATCCCGTATAGTTCTGGAGACAGCAGGATATTGGCAGTTAATTCAATCCTTTCAAAGACTGTTTCAGTAATAATATATTCACTTTCTGTCCGGTCAAGGTCTCCTATGGGACCCAGTCCGTCTATAGATGGGATACCAACAATGGAAAGCCAGCTTGCGTCAGAACCACCGTTGCGGTGTTCTTCTACAACCTTCTGTCCGAGGGCAGAAGCGGTTTTTAACACAAGATTAAAAAGTTTTTTTTCCCCCTTATTCTGGTTTAAGGGAGGACGATGTTTGCCTTTAACCAACATAAGAGCGCAGCCACTAATAACCGGTTTTGATATCTTAGATTTAATCATGTCTTCAATTTTTTTCAATTCTTCTTCATCCCAGAACCTTATTTCAAAATTACATTTAACATTATCAGGTATAATGTTTGTAGCCAGTCCGCCTTCTATCCTACCTACATTCAAAGATAACCTATCTCTACTTTTATTAAGAGACTCAAGCCATATAATCCTGTGGGCAACTTCAAGCAAAGCACTACTTTTATGACCATAATAAAGACCAGCGTGAGCTGCCACACCCTCGACTTCCAACATATAATCAGTAATTCCTACTCTCTTTGTAACTACGGTATTACCAATTCCTCCATCCTCATATACAAGCCCAGCAGATACTTTGCCTTTAAGCCCTGTGAATATTTTTTTTGAATCCAGCGAACCCATTTCTTCATCGGAGTTAAAAATAACCTTTATCGGCAATGCCTCAAGCAACCCACATTTTTCAAGAACCTTTAGAGCCCACACAATCACGGTAAGTCCTGCCTTCATATCATTTACAGCCGGACCTATAAGTTTATCTCCATCTTCATAGAGCCTGTTAAAAGAGGCTTCTGGTTTCCAGAGTGTATCCATATGCCCCACAAGAACAACGGGTTTATCCCATTTACCATTCTTTGAAAATATATGGTGGTCAGCAAAACCGGCTTTTCCTGTAACAGTTTCATGTTTGAAAACCCGTGGCATGGCTTCCGCCAGAATACTGGCTACCTTATCAACTCCCTTTGTATTAAGTGTGAAACTATTATGGTCAACAAGAAACTTAATGAATTCTTTGATATTTTCTCTTTCTTTTA
>CAZYYF010000043.1:0-9394 GCA_964650875.1 uncultured bacterium | reverse complement strand
TAGATAACATAAACTCCTGTATCGTTATAAGAACCCGTCATACTTTTAATGGCATAAGCAAGGCCCATCTGTTCCCTTATTTTATTAAATAACCTGCTGCTCATATTGCCGCCGAGTATAACATCAAGTATCTTTAAGGTATACTGTTGTTTATCAAATCGTGAAAGGCCCAACCCTCCCATTGCTATATGGGTCTGTTCTGTTGTTTTATGTATGTTTTTTATTTGCGGTCCAGAAGGTTTTTTATCCCATTTGTTAAATATGTTTTCTTTTTTCCTTTTTATTGAAGATAGATATCTACTGGTTGTTTCGGCTACCTGTTGTTCTGACACATTGCCCGTAATACTTACTACAATGTTTTCAGCAGTATAAAAGTTTTTCATATAATCCAGAATAGTTTTCCTTGTTATTCCATTAACGGTTTCTGGAGTGCCCGCGATGGGCTGTCCTAGTGAATGGTTGCTGAACAACTGTTGGTCAAAGACCTCAAACACATATTTTGCCGGTATATCCCTGTACATATTAATTTCTTCTATTATCACCTTCCGCTCTTTCTCTATGTCTTCATACTTCATCAGAGGGTTCTGTATCATGTCCGAGAGAACATCAAGGCTCAAGTCAAAGTATTCACTTAAAATTTTTATCCAGTAACATGTCATCTCTTCTGATGTAAATCCATTAAATGTCCCTCCCACGCCTTCTATCTCTTGTTTTATCCGATTACAGCTGCGTTTTTTTGTGCCTTTAAACAACAGGTGTTCAATAAAATGCGATATTCCTGAGATATCCCTGGTTTCGAACCTGCTGCCTGCTTTTATAAATATACCTGTAGCCACTGAATCAAATTGGGGTATCTTTTTATAAATTACCCTTATGTTATTGGGGATTTCAAGGTTTTTATAGTCCATATAAAATTCTCCATTACTACATTTTTTCTTTTTTTACTTGACATTTATTATAACTGTATTATTATATTCTGACAAGTAAAAAGGTAAATGGTAAATCTTGTATGATTGCGAGGGGATGGGATTGCTTCAGTCGTAATCAACACTCCCTCGCAATGCCAAGGCAGAAGGGCTAGGAATACTTATAACGATTGAAAGAGTAAAAAAAACACTACTTAAAGCATATCCCAATTTGATAGAACCATTATACGGAGGGGTTTATGAAAGAAATGAAGTTTTTTGATGCTAATGTTTTTATAGGAACTCCCATGATGGCAGGTGTTTTTCAGCCCATAAAAACAGGTGAGAAACTTCTGCAGTCTATGGATAGTGCCGGCATAGAAAAGGCGTTAGTCTGGCACATCGCACAATATGACAGTTCGCCTGTTTACGGGAATGCCCTTCTTGTGCAGGAAATCAAAGGGAAGGAAAGACTTGTGGGGGCATGGACAGTATTACCTCCCCAGAGCGGAGAGGTTATACAGGACGGTTTTTTTAAAAAGATGAAGGGAAATAATATTTTTGCGTTGAAGGTATTTCCGGAATCTCACAAATTTGTTTTCAGCCGCGTGTCTTTCGGAAAATTTCTGGATGAAGTATCAGAGAGAAAAATACCACTATTTCTATCTGTTGTCCGTAAAACAGACTGGGAGAAAATTTATGACATTATGTCAGAGTTTCCTTCTCTTACTTGTGTAGCCTGTGACCTGGAAAACTGGAGTAAGATGCGTAACATCCTTCCTCTGTTGGATAAATATCCAAACTTTTATGTAGAGACGAGCATGCTTTCTGTGCATGAAGGGAATATGGAATTTATAGTCAGAAGAAACGGTTCCGAAAGAATTTTGTTTGGCACAGGTTTTCCGGAAAGATACATGGAATCAAATACTCTTGAACTGATGCATGCGGAAATCTCTTATGAAGATAAACAAAATATATCTCACTTGAATTTAGAAAGAATAATTTCCGAGGTGAAACTATGAAATCAAAACTATATAATGAGTTTTTTGAAAAAGGCAAAGTAGAAGACTGCCCTATCTATGATTTACATGCCCATATGGGAAACTGGTACGCGATAACATTTCCATCTGGGGAGATTCACGAGATGATAAGGCGTATGCAACTTGCAAATGTTAAGAAGATGGTTTTCTCTCATCACGCGACTTTGCACGCGCCTGATATAGGTAACAGTGCTAATATAGAAGCGGTAAGAAAATACCCTGATACACTTAAGGCGTACTGCGGTATCAATCCTCACTATCCAGACATTGTAAGAAAAGACATAAAAGATATGGATAAATACAGGGATATTTTTGTGGGTTTTAAACTTCTTGCCGATTATCACAGGGTTCCCATTTCTGAAGGTGTGTATAATGAGGCATGGGAATATGCTCAAGAGAAAAAACTTGTTGTGTTGCTACATACCTGGGGTGGTAGCATGTATGACGGGCCTTCTGTTATAGAGAAGGTTGCAGAAAGGTATCCTGATGTAACGATACTAATGGGACATTCCTGCCACGGCAACTGGAATAAAGCGATAGAACTGGTCAAAAGATTTCCGAATCTTTACCTGGAATTATGCGCGGTGCTTGATGACAGAGGAGTTCTTGAAAAATTTGTTGAAGAGGTGGGTTCTAAAAGAATTGTCTTTGGAACAGACTTTCCCTGGTTTAGTTATCATTATTACATCGGTTCTGTTCTGGGTGCTTGCATAGGAGACGAAGCCATGCGAGATATTTTTTACAGGAATGCACAGCAGATTTTAGCCAGGTTCCTGTAAGGTTTCAATATTAGCGTATTTAAAAGGAGTATTTTCCTTTTGAAAGAGAAATACCGAGTTGAAGAAGAGGCTGTTCTTTTTTTGGAGAGTCTTATATCAAGAGCAATAGAATGAGGCGAAAAAGTGTATGGTATTTTTTGTTCACATTCATCTTTTTGGGACTTAAGCAAGCAAGCGGGGAATTGAGACTTGAGCATCAGGCAGCTTTAGAAATGCTTTCTTATCCTGACATAACCCAGGGTATAATTGACTTGTTATACATGGATATTGAATATCTGTGGCATCAAGGAGCATATGAGAGGCTCTTTCCTATTTATAGGATTATAACAACAATTGAACCTAACGATGTAGAGGCATGGGCGGTGGGAGGATGGTTTCTTATCAACGGGGTTGCTCCTATTTACAGCAGAGAAGAAAGGCAACAGATAGAAAGATATGGAATACAGTTTATCGAAAAGGGTATTGAGAAAAATCCTGAAGATGCCAGGTTATATTGGGAATTGTCATGGATTTTTTACAACAAAGGTGATTTTGATAGGGCCCTTGAATATCTTCAGGAGGCAGAAAAGTATCCACATGATTTTAAAGTAGAACATCTGAAGGCGCATATATACATGAAAAAAAATATGAAAAATGAGGCAATAAACGAATGGCAGAAAATCAGTGAGAAGTATCCAGAAAATAAATATGTTGCTGATAGGTTTATCAGACAGCTTAAGCAGGATAGCAACTAAAAATTATACAATATATCCCAGTATATAATGTAAGGGTAAAGGAGCAAAATATGGATGATAAGATATTACTTTCAGAAAAAGAAATGCCTCAGAAGTGGTACAATGTTTTACCTGAATTACCAAAACCTCTACCTCCGGTTATACATCCCGGCACAAAACAACCTATAAAGCCTGAAGACCTGTTGCCCTTATTTCCTATGTCTCTCATACAACAGGAAATGTCACAGGAAAAATTCATAGAGATACCTGACCCTATTGCTGATATTTACAGACTTTATCGTCCGACTCCTCTTAGAAGGGCAAGGCGTCTTGAAAAGGTGATAGGCACCAGGGCACGCATCTACTATAAGGATGAATCTGTTTCTCCTTCTGGATCGCACAAACCCAATACTGCGATTGCTCAGGTGTATTACAATAAATTAGATGGGGTAAAAAGGCTTACTACTGAAACAGGAGCTGGGCAATGGGGTAGTGCGCTTGCTTTTGCATGCAAGATGTTCGGATTAGAATGTACCATTTATATGGTCAAGGTTTCCTATGACCAGAAACCTTACAGAAGACTCCTTGCTCAGACATGGGGAGCAACGATGTATTCTTCTCCTTCAACAAAAACCAATTTCGGACGTAAGGTTCTTAAACAGGACCCCGATTGTCCGGGTAGTCTTGGTATTGCCATCTCAGAAGCCGTTGAAGATGCCACTTTACGAGAAGATACAAAATATTCACTTGGAAGCGTCCTTAACCATGTGATGCTTCACCAGACGATAGTAGGTCTGGAGACAAAAAAACAGCTTAAAATGATAGGTGAAAAACCCGATGTTTTGATAGCATGTGTAGGAGGAGGTAGCAATTTTGCAGGATTTACGTTACCGTTTCTTCCAGATAAACTAAAGGGCGATAACATAAGGTTTGTAGGTGTTGAACCAAAAGCCTGTCCTACCTTGACCAAAGGTCTCTACAAATACGATTTTGGAGATACAGCCTGTACCACACCTCTGTTAAAAATGTTTACACTTGGGCATAGTTTTGTTCCTCCCGGAATACATGCCGGCGGTTTAAGATACCACGGAGCAGCTCCTATTGTATGCCACCTATTGAACTTAAAACTAATGGAGGCAGTTTCTTACCATCAGAATGAGTGTTTTGAAAGCGCGGTCATTTTTGCACAGAATGAAGGATTTTTACCTGCTCCCGAGACTTCTCATGCAATAAGGGCTGTTATCCAGGAGGCCAAAGGTGCTCCTGAAGGCAAGGTGATTGTATATAACCATTCCGGACATGGCCATTTTGACCTATCATCTTACCAGTCGTATTTTGCTGGAAAACTGGAGGATTATGATTACCCGGAAGAAAAGATAAAAATGGCTCTTGCTGAACTGCCTGATATAGAGGAAGTAAAGGTGGATTCTAAAAATCCTTCTTTATCAAAGTAAAACCTTCATTTCTGGCAATAGACAGAAAGTAAAAGTAATCATCTTGCCATTTTGAAAATCTGCCCCCAAGTTATAAAAAAAGGTGAAGAAGTTGTATATTTTTTATAAATATGGCATAATATAATAAAAATGTATACAGTTTGAAGGAGATGAAAAAATGAAGATGACAGAGATTTTCAGTGTTAAGGGAGAAACTGCTATCGTTACTGGTGCTGCCAAAGGGATGGGCAAAGAAATTGCCCTGGCGTTTGCAGATGCAGGGGCAGATGTTGTTATAGCAGATATGGATGAAGAAGCAGGTAAGCAAGTAGAGAAAGAAATCTCTGATAAGGGTTCAGGATGTATGTTTGTTAAAACTGATGTTGGGAACCTGCAAGATATTGAACAGATGGTAAGAAAAACAATTGAAAGATTTGCTCGTATAGATATTCTGGTGAACAACGCGGGACTTGTTAATAATTATCCAGCAGAGGAAATGCCTGTGGAAGAGTGGGATAAAATTGTTAAGATAGACCTTTCTGCTGTTTTTTATTGTTCAAAAATCGTAGCGGCGCAAGAGATGATAAAAAAGAAAAAAGGTGCTATTATAAACATCGCCTCTATGTCAGGTATGATAGTTAATACTCCTCAACCTCAAGCTCATTACAACGCAGCCAAGGCAGGTGTTATCCAGCTTACAAGGTCGCTGGCTGCCGAATGGGCCAGGTATAATATACGGGTTAACTCTATCTCTCCGGGATACATGGGAACTGATATGGTTAAAAGGGTTTTAGACAAATACGAAAAATACTGGTTACCTTTAATTCCGATGGGTCGGATAGGAGAACCTTCCGAGATAATAGGACCCGCTTTGTTCCTTGCCTCTACAGCCGCAAGTTATGTGACTGGAAGTAATATAGTAATGGATGGCGGATATACAGTCTGGTAGAAAACCTTAAGGAACCGTTTGCTAAAATGGGAAAAAGACAGAAGGTAATAATTTATATTCTTTTAGCTTTTTTGTTGGTTGTTTTGATTTTTCTGGTGGCAGTAAAATATAGGGAAAAGATATTAAGTATCAACAGAGTTGTTGTATATTTTGTGGATTACGACGAAAATTTACAGAAACCTTATATGGTTACTGTTACCAGAACGATTTCTCCTGTTGCAGATGTTGAAGAGAGAATCAGGAAAGCCATAGAGGAACTGTTAAAAGGTCCTACACAGGATGAAATTGAAAAAGGGATTATCAGTGTAATGCCTCAAAATGCATCTTTGCTGAATGTGTATATTGAAGATGAAACGGTTTACCTTGATTTTTCAAAAGAGATTGAGGAAGGAGGAGGTAGTTTACTTATGCTTGAAAGACTGGCTCAGATTGTTTTTACTGCGACTCAATTTGATTCAGTCAAGAGTGTTAGGCTTCAGATAGAAGGTAGTTTTATAGAGTATTTCAGCGGGGAGGGTATTACAGATGTTGCTGATCCTATGACGCGTGATAATTTTAAAGAGTTCATCAGGTAGAATCGCAGGTATTTCATTTCAATAAAAAATATGGGGAGAAACAATGAAAGATAAGATACATCCGAAATATGAAAGTTGTAATATAGTATGTGTATGTGGCAATATTGTAAAGACAAGGTCCACAAAACCTGAAATCAAGGTGGAAATATGTTCAAAATGCCACCCTTATTTTACAGGCAAACAGAAATTTGTTGATAGTGCAGGGATGGTTGAGAAATTTAAGAAAAAATATCAAAATTATGATGGTAAATAATTCTTATGCAAAAAAAGATTCAGATATAAAGGTTCTATTGGATGATATCCAAAAAAGATATAATGAATACCTGAAGATTCTTACAGATAAAAATAAATCTTCTGCAGAGTTCAAGGAAGCCGTAATTAAAATCGGACAGATGGAAGAAATAATAAGCCTTAAAAAAAAACTTGAGCTCTTAAATCTAAAAATTTCTGAAGCAAAAGAACTTTCCCAAAATAAGGAAAAAGACATAGGGCAACTTGCCAGAGAGGAACTAGAATCACTGGTTGCTGAAAAGAAATTGGTTGAAGAGAAAATAGCCTCTCTTCTTTTTCCTGAAGACCCTACGAACCTTAGAAATGCTGTTATGGAGATACGGGCAGGTGTAGGTGGGGAAGAAGCGGCCCTGTTTGTACGAGATTTGTTTCGGATGTACTGTCGGTTTTGTGAAAAAAAAGGTTATATAACAGAAGTTTTAAGTACTCATTCTTCGGACACAGGAGGATTTAAAGAGATAATTTTTATTGTGCGGGGGAAAGGGGCATACAGGGACCTTAAAAATGAAGGTGGGGTACATAGGGTGCAGAGAATACCCGATACTGAAAATTACGGCAGAATACACACTTCTGCTGCAACAGTTGCAGTGTTTCCAGATGTGGAAGAACAGGAGATAATGATAGACCAGAAAGATTTGAAGATAGATACCTTTAGGTCTTCAGGTGCAGGTGGACAGAGTGTAAATAAAACTTCCTCAGCTGTCAGAATAACTCATATCCCAACGGGGCTTGTTATAAGCTGTCAAGATGAAAGGTCTCAGATTCAAAACAGGGCAAAGGCATTGAAGATACTGAAAGTGCGGCTAAAGTCTCTTTATGATAGTGAAAAAAAAGGTAAAATAGATAGTGAAAGAAAAGCATTGATCAAAACCGGCCAGAGAAGTGAAAAGATAAGAACATATAATTTTCCACAGAACCGGATTACCGACCATAGAATTGAGTTGACTTTATATAACCTTGATAATATTATGGAAGGCAATATTGAAGAACTTATAAAAAATCTGAGAGAGAGATTCCCATGAATAAAGGAATAAGATTTTTGTTTTTTTCATTAATTCTTACCTGTTCCTTTCTTTTTTCGAACGATGATGTAGGTCTTCTAAACAAGGGAATTTTACTTCTGAAACAAGGTCAGTATGAAGAATCACTTAAGGTTTTTCAAGAGGTACAGAAAATAGACACCGATAATGCAGTTACTTATTATTATATGGGTGAAGCTTTGTACTGTATGGGGAAAACAGAGCAGGCTATAAATAATTATAAAAGGGCTATTGAGATTCAACCTTCTGTACCTGAATATTACTTTGCTCTTGCAATGGTTTATCTTTCCATAAATAACACTGACCAAGCCCTTGAGAATCTGAATAAAACCCTGGAGATTGCACCCAATACCATTACTGGGAAAAAAGCGAAAAAACTCAAAGAAGAAATTACATCTTCGATACAGGGAAAAGAGATTGTAAAAAAATGGATAAAGAGTGAGGAAGAGGAAGCAGCCAGGTTAAAAGAATCTGAAGTCAAAACCCAGGTTGCTGAAGGACAAACTAATGAGATGGGTGAACTTGTACCGAAAGAGGTAGTTAAGAAAGAGGATATAAGAAAAGTTGTTAGGAAAATTAAATTTGACACAGAGACAGAAAGGAAAAAGGCTTCTGCAACCTTACAATGGTATACGCAAGCTGAACTTCAACAGGTCGTCATAGAAATGATTGATATTGCCACACAGGAAAAAGACATTGATGTAAAAAAAAATCTGATGTTTGCGATTGGAAAAGCTTCTGTTCCTGAATCTGTTGAATTCTTATTAAAGATACTTCAGGATAATAAGGAAACTTTTGATATAAGAATCGTATCTCTTGAAAGCCTGTCTGGTATAATAACAAATGATGTTGTTGTTGCTGCAAGGAATACTTTATCTGGAATTGTTACCAACCGTGAACAGGAAAGAAAGGATGCCCAGAAAAAGATAGAAGAGATAACAAAAACACTTGAAAATCTTCAGGCAAAAAAAGATAAAATACAAATTGAAAACATGGAACAGCAAGAGAAACTTAACCAGTTGAATATGAAACTTGGGCAATTTTCAATGCCTCCAGAACAGATGGGTGTTCAGCAAACTCGTATTTCGCCTCAAGAGATCACAAAAATTAGAAAAGATATAAATGCTATAAATGCTATCTTAACAAAACAAACTAATGAAATGAGAAAAATAGAGGAAGAGGCAGCGGAATTAGAAAAGCAGAAAATGAGATATGAATCCTTATTGGCAAAAAGGGCAGAAGATAAAAAGATTTCTTTCCAGCCTAGGCCGAGTGCTTCAGGTTTACCTCCTGAAATGGGACCTTCTGATATGCCTCCTGAAATGAGCGGGGAACCTCTATATGTTGAAACAGATGAAGAAAAAAATGAGATATTTTTTGCTATCTCCTTAATAAAGTTTCTTGGAAAACTTCGTGACAAAGAAAGCCTTGCGATCATAAAGCGCGCATGGACAGAGTATGGAGTTGAACAGCAACAGATTTATTATTTTCTTTCAATTGCCAGATTGTCTGATTTTTCAGGGATAGATATGCTTATTGCGAGATTGAGGAAAGATTATCCTACTGACGGAATAAAAGAAGAGGTATCGTTAAGAACCGAGATTATAGATGTAATAGGGGATTATCTCTTACAGACCCCTGACGAAAAACTACAGGGGTTGATAGAATA
>CAZYYF010000042.1:6593-9505 GCA_964650875.1 uncultured bacterium | reverse complement strand
AACTTCACTATAAATATTGAAAATATACCTTTATGTGGTAATATAGGAAAGATGAGATATTTTTGTGTAGGAATTGTGGTTACACAGAGGATGCCGATTTTAACGCATCTAAAAATATTCTTAAATCCTATTTAGCCCAGCAGTCTATGGTCGCTGGAAATATAAAAGTTAATTTAGGGACATTTGTCCATTAAATTAGCAACTATTATCTATAAAATTTTTTTATCATTTCTACGGCTTCCTGTGGTTGGTCAGTGATATTAAAAAGCAACAAATCCTTTTTCTCTATATATCCTCTTTCCACAAGAGTACTCTCAAGCCATGCGGACAATCCTTGCCAGTAGTCTTGTCCGATAAGAATTACGGGAAACCTGTGAATTCTTTCCGTTTGTATCAACGCCATTGTTTCTGTAAATTCATCCAGGGTGCCAAAACCTCCTGGAAAGATGATGAAACCCTTGGCGTATTTTACAAACATCACCTTTCTGGTAAAAAAATATCTGAATGAAATAAGGGTTTTTATATAAGGATTAGGTCGTTGTTCATGAGGTAACTCTATATTCAAACCTATAGATTCTCCCCCTGCCATTAAAGCACCTCTGTTTGCAGCTTCCATTATGCCAGGTCCCCCACCTGTAATAACAGAATAACCATTTTCAGCTAATAGTTTGCCTGTTTCTACGGCTTTTATATACCATTTATCGTCTTCTTTTACTCTTGCTGAACCCCACACAGTTACTGCATTTTTTGTTTTCTCCAATGTCTCAAACCCTTCTACAAATTCTGACATAATTCTGAAGATTCTCCAGACATCTGATTTATAGATATTATCTTGCATTAAATACCTCCTTGAACAAATAGCTAAAATTAATTAAACAACCCGATTATATATTACCTATTTTACACATATACTCTTGCTTTATGAAGATATCTAAGACGGAAGTCAGACAAAAAAGAAGCCGGACAAAAAAGCAGACTTTGCTTCTTCCTTTTCCATAAGTTTGAATGCTTCGCGTCTGCCGGTGAAAGCGTATCTTGCAGCCACAGGTGAAAATATATGGTGTATTTCTTCAGGGGAAAGATAAGAACCGTTGCCCGCCAAGGGTGCAATAACTGTTAAGGGTTGAGGTGCCCTTAAAGCCGCAAAATCCGGGATATCACCTTGGGTTAAAAGTCCGGGAATAATCGCCTCAAAAGGTATATTTGTAAAGGTATCTGTTGTTTTATAAGTGGCAAGTGGATTTTCTATCACAAGTTTTTCAATCCCTTTCAGAAGACAAGAACCTGCAAGTACAGATGTAGCAGGACCATCTGATACATACAACAATACACTTCCTGTGTGCTTTCTCGCAGTTTCTGTAAGGGATTGAAGTAGTGAGAGCCAGTATCCTGCAAGAGAAAATCCAAGAAGATGGCAAGCACGAGATGCGCTTATACCTCCCTCGGGGGAATAAGGTAACTTCCCTTCTGCGAGTCCTGGTAGGTCTATTATCCAGACCGTAGTTTTATTTTGAAGGGCCACCTGGATTAAATAATGGACAAGCGGTTTTTTAGTAGGGTCAATAAAATCCTCTTTGTTGTTACCTGTAAGAATCAATGTCCGTTCAGCTTTGAGGTTGCAGTCAGGCCAATGACATAGGGCTGAAATCAATGTTCCATCTTTCCCTTTGAATACGCTGTATGAAGCCGGAGAATCAGGTATGATACTACGGACAGTACTAATATTTTCAATTTCAAGTTTGACTCTTTCAGGGGCAGAAAATATTTTTTTGACTGATTCTACAGTAAGGTTTTCATTTTTCCCCATTACTTCTGCCCTTTTGTTAGAAAAAAAAGTAGGCATGGTCATAACCTGAGACACTGAAGTTCTAGGATAGCAGGCAAGTGTCTCATAATCTTCAATAGGGACATAAGGTTCTTTTATGGGTTGGCATCTTTAGAGTCTTTCAGCCATTTATTAAACCATATCAGGCATCTTTCGCGGGCAATTTGAGGATAGCCGTGTCTGATAGGCAATGCTTCGAACCCCATTTTTTCAGGATATCCAAGCAGTTCCCATATCTTGTGTGCCTTTTTCATTGTCTCCTGAGCATCTTCAAAACGAAAAGAGACGCTATCTGCCTTTGCACTTATAACAAGAAGCGCCCGGGGCGCTGTAAGAGATAGAATATCAAACTGTTCTAATGTGCCGGCGAGAGCAAAGGGTGTTTCACACATACAGTTGTGTGTTCCTACCAGTTTGTGATAAGCACCTATACAACAGACCGGAACAACCGCTGCAAAACGGTTGTCCCATGCGCCTGAATAAAAACTCTGATTTCCGCCTCCTGATGCACCACTTATACCTAACCTATGTGGGTCTACTTCAGGTCGTGAAGCAAGATAGTCACACGCACGATAATTTTCATGAATCTGGATGCCAAAAAGAGAGTAACCTGTAAGCCAGAGTGCAGCGGCATAAAGACCTCCATGGTATTCACCAGGAAGATTAACGCTACGTTCTCCGTTACCAAAAGCATCAACTGCCAGAACAAAATATCCTGATTTAGCCAGAGCAGTACAACGTACCTGCATCCCGTGGTCTCTTCGTCCGTGCATTGAGTGACCATGGACAGCAAGAATACCAGGAACAGGTTTATCACTATCTGGGATATAAGCATTTGCCGTCATACGCAGACCTGCAAATGTAGGGAAACTTACTGCTTCTATCCTATAGCCATTTCTTTGGTGTGTTTGATGTATTTCTGCTGTTAGCGGTTCATATTCAGGGGTAGAACCTGCTGATTTTTCAAAAATCTTGCGCACCGCGCTCCTATAAACATCAATTTCCTCCCGTGATTTTGGAAATATTGGAGTATCTGATGCTGAACGGACCCTTTTGCGAAGCCATTGTTGAAATGAATAACCCTGTG
>CAZYYF010000042.1:0-6493 GCA_964650875.1 uncultured bacterium | reverse complement strand
CCAGAGCAGTAAAGAATATGAAATACCAAAATCAGACATGGGTTTAAAAAGAAGAAAAGAACCCAATATTAAAGTGAATATACCAGATATGATAAACAATCCGAAAGACGGGGTAATAGTTTCAATGGCAAAAAATATGAGACTTGTTATTATCAAGATAAAACCTGCTATGTTGATAGGCAAAGTGTGGAGTGCAAAAAATGCGAGTATCAGCGAGATTGTTCCAATAATTCCAGGGATGCCAACCCCTGGGTGGTAAAATTCAAGCATGATTCCTATAAAGCCTATCATCAATAAGATATACGCAATATTCGGGTCTGCTATAACCTTTAAAATCCTGTCTTTAAAGCTTTCCTTATGGGAAACAAGTTTTATATTTTTTGTATGTAATACAATTTCTCTGTCAGATAATTTTACTGTTTTACCATCGAGAGATGTCAGGAGATATTCCATGTCAGGAGATATCAGGTCTATGACATTTTTTTTTAATGCCTCTGTCTCCGTTGAAGAAATACTATCTCTTACAGCTTTTTCTGCCCACTTATCATTTCTACCGTGGTGAACTGCTATGCTTTTTATGAAACTTACAGTATCGTTTACAACTTTTTCTTCCATCTTTTCATCACTCTCCCCAATAAAAGTGATAGGATGGGCAGCTCCTATGTTTGTTGCCGGCGACATAGCGACAATATGACAGGAGAGTGCTATAAAAATACCTGCAGATGCACATTGAGCGCCTTTCGGGTATACATAGGCTATTACAGGTACCTTGCTTGCTAATATTTCCTGAACTATTTTTCTTGTTGAAGATAAAAGCCCTCCTGGGGTATCTATAATAAGTATTACACAGTTTGCATCGTTTTTTTCTGCCATGTAGATGATGTTTTTCACCTGGTAGTAAGTAACCGGCCCGATTGTTCCATCTATTCTCAAGGTATATCCCAGAACCTCTTTTGCATCGGATATTTGGTTGAAAGATAGGAGAAAAATTATCAGAGTAAAGAAAGAGATAAGGAATTTTTTCATTTCACTCCTATGGTACTAATATGTTTTTTTCAGGTTTTACACTTTCATACATATAATCAATTTACATCAATATGTAATAAATGTCAATTATCCTGCAAACAGAACTCCGGGAGAAATCCGGGCATCTTCTCTCGGGAGCCCTATAAAAACAATCAAAACGAACAATGGGGAAATAAATGATGCAACCCATGGCAAAGTGAGCTATCTCATAAAAAAAGCCATTGCAAAAAAACTCAGAATAGAACCGAAAACAGATGTACGATAGGAAAGAATTTCCTTTGTATCGTCAATTCCGCTATTTCTGGTAAAAGATTTTCTGAAACATTCAGTAAGGTGTTTTCTTGCCTGCCAGAAAAGAAGTATTACCAGGACAAACATAGATCCTCCTCTCCTATGATAAATGTACGTTTTTTCATATCAGGGGAAATGGAGGGGTAATCTAGCAAAATTTCTATTTCCTTGCAATGAACACCAGAATATGATACCATAAAAAATAATGGTATAAAATTTATCTCGGACTCGCATAAAAGGAAGCATCTCTTAGTTTTAGAGAAGAAGTAGAACAAAGAATAAATTGTTTAGATTATTGTTAAAGCATCGGAATTTCAAAGTGTTAAGAAATCCCGATGCGGAGTAGGGGGTGTGCGTGGGGGATAACGAGCAACCGCATAGCACATAGGGCGAGATGGTGAGCCTGTTGACCGAAGCACGAAGTGCAAGAATATGCAGCGATAGCGACCGTCAGAGGGGTGTGAACCCCTATGAAAGTAATCCGCCAAAGGCGGATTATCTTATTGTAATACGTGTAGCAACAAAGCGATCTCATCTTAACGTTGTTATTGTGAAATAAATTCAGGATGACAAACAAGGGAATAAAAGAGGAATGAGGGAGATTTTCAGGTGAACTATAAAAAGGTCATTAAAAACTTAATTCAAATTTGTCAGAACCTATGATAATGGAGGGAATTTCTTATGATTATTGGTCTAGGTAAAGAGATTAAAACAGCCGAATCAAGGGTAGGATTGCTCCCGGAACAGGTTATAGACCTAATAGGAGATCGACATAGATTGTTAGTGGAAACAGGGGCAGGAGAGAAAGCAGGATTTAGTGATCTGCAGTATAAAGAGAAAGGCGCGGATATTGTCTCAAAAGAAGTCCTCTATAAAACATCGCAGATGGTAATAAAGGTCAAATGTCCTCTTGAAAGTGAATATGGCTATCTACAAGACGGTCAAATTCTCTTTACCTATCTCCATTTTGACGAGGATATATCTCCTGAAAAAATAGAGAAGATTATCTCCAGAGGAATAACGGGAATCGCTTATGAGTGGGTAGAAGAAAACGGCGATTATCTTTTGCTACGTCCTATGAGCGAAATAACCGGTGTGCTATTTGCTTTACAGAGCATGAAACTGCTTATTGAAAAAAAAGGACTTCTGCCAGGGGAATTTTTAGAAAATGTTAAACCGCCAACTGCATTGGTAATAGGCATGGGAAAGATAGGAACCAACGCACTGAAAGTTTTCTTGATGAACGGTATGAAAGTGATAATTATCGAAAAGTCCATAGAGAATATCAACGAACGAGCTAAATTCTATATTGGGGAAGAATTATGGTGCAGAACTGAAACAAAAAGAGAGATTATACAGTTTGATAACGAATATCCTGATAAAACTATTAGACAGATTGAATGTTTACTTCCTACTTGTGATATAGTCCTTAACTGTGCTGTTAGAGGTACCGATTTGCCTAAATCTAAAATGGAATATCTTATTACCCGGCAGATGCTGTCAAGAATGAGAAAAGGAAGTATTATATGCGATGCAACTGCTTGCAACAGAAATATGATAGAAACATCTATATCTAGTGAAAATCTTTATGAAACTTATGAAATAGATGGCATAGTTCATTACAGTTGTGACCATATACCTGCCCTTGTTCCACGTATATCGTCTGTTCTTCTTGCAAAAAAAACATACCCCTACATTAAACTTCTTGCAGATATGGGTTTTTCAAAAGCAGTACAGGAGAAAAAATCGCTGTTTAATGCGGTTATGTGTCACCGAGGAAAACTCACACACGAGCTGACATCTGTGAAGAAAAACATATCTTTCACAAACCTGAAAGATTTGCTATAGCAAAATTTGTTTTTGAGATATTTTTTGTATAATAAAAGCTTTAACAAAATTTCCAGAGTAAGAATTTATACGAATTCGTATTCAAAATGATTATCTTGAAGGCGAAGGGGAGCATTATCACGGTTCGGATTGAAGGATAGAGCAAGGCAACAACGAAGTAGGTAAGGATGGATGCTGATAGTCTGTTGACGAATCTGATGAGGAACTCAACGACGCTATATCTTTGAAGACAAATGGGTATTATCACAAAAATGTAGGAGAAACAAAATAATGAGAAAAAGAGCATTTGTTCTTGGGATAGTTTTCTCTGCAGGAATTGCAATGCTTGACCCTTATATTATGCTTAAAAGTCTCCCGGGAGGAGTATTTTGCTGGGAATACTGGGCACCTGCAGCAATATTTACCCTTTTTTTTCTTTTGCTGCTTTCATGCATCCACCGTTTCTTTGAGCTTAAGACATCGGAACTACTACTCATTTTCATTATGGCTTCTACTGCTTCGGTTCTTCCGAGTATGGGTTTTATGTCTTCACTGATGCCTATTGTGACAGGTTTTAAGTACTTTGCCACGCCTGTCAATAAATGGCAGGAATTTATTATAGCCAGAACACGTCCTCTGCTGATGGTGCAGGACCAAAAAGCCATCACCTATTTTTACGAGGGACTGCCGGCTGGAGAGGCCATCCCTTATAGTGCATGGTTGAAACCTATGGGGTTTATCCTTCTTTTTGTACTTGTGTTTTCTTTTTTAAGCATCTGCCTTATGGTACTTTTCAGAAAACAGTGGATAGAAAAGGAACGACTGATATATCCTCTTACCATACTGCCGCTGGAGATGGTAAAGAAAAAAGAAAACAGTCGTGTGCCTATTTTATTCAAGAATAATCTTTTCTGGCTGGCGTTTACAGTTGTTTTGTTATACTATTTTTCTAACTGGTTAAGTTTTAGGATAACAGGCACGCCTATGTTAAAACTTACAGGTCACATGCCTCTTTTCAGGAAAAACATTTCCCTAAGTCTGAACCCTTTTTTCCCCGTAATCGGACTTGCATATCTTGTACCAAGAAGCGTATCTCTGTCATTGTGGCTTTTTCAGGTGCTTTTTACTATCCAGAGCGGACTTTTAAGCATAAGCGGTTTCAAATTACCAGGTGTAAACGAAGCCTTTTGTGGACGTTCCACAGTAACTACCTTTGAAGGTGCAGGTGCGATGCTTATATTTGTAGCCGCATTATTTTGGCGGGCGCGAAGGCATTTGTCGGACTGTTGCAAAAAAGCATTCAGTCGTAAAAGTGATATAGATGATTCCTGTGAGATGCTTTCTTATCGCACGGCTGTTTTTGGGACAATCATAAGCTTTGTCGGTATGATATGTTTTATGAGATATTTTGGTATGCCGTGGTTCGCTTCTTTGATATTTATGGTATTTTCTATGGTCGTTTTTATCGGATTAGCAAGAATAGTCTGTCAGTCAGGCTTGCCTGCTGCAAGGGCGCAATGCATTCCTCCAGTTTATACTGCATACCTTTTACCCCCTGGACTTGTAACTCCTCAGGGATATCTCGTTATGGGACTGCAATATAGTTGGGCAGCTGATATCAGAACATCAATAATGGCTACCACAGGACACTCTCTCAGGATACAGGAGGATGCCCGTATTCATCCGAAACTACTGTTTGCCGGAATAATGACAGCAATCATTGTTTCTTATATATCTTCTGCGTGGATGCATATATACGGGGCATACACTATAGGTGCCCTTAATGCCTCTACAAGTGGTGCTTCTGGAGGAGGAGGTGTCTGGTTTTTCGGGGGAGCAATGTCCCGTTTCATAGCCAATTTTGTTATTCCTAAAATGGAGACTCCCATCACCAAAGATATTATAATTCCCCGTTACATATTTACAGCCGTAGGTGCAGCTGTAATGGGTGCCTTGATGTTGCTTCATTCTAAATTTCTCTGGTGGCCTATTCACTACATAGGATTTCCTATTGCAGAATCTCTGCCATTGCAAAACTGGTGGTTTGCGATATTTCTTGCATGGTTGATAAAAGGTGCGATACTCCGATTTGGAGGGCATAATGTCTACAAAAAAAGCGTTCCAGTTTTTCTCGGGATGATTTTGGGACATATTGTATGGATGGTATTAGAAAGCGGATTGGTTCTTATATTAGAATGATGATAGTCATTTATCTTGGAGGCAGAAATGGACAAAAAATCTATGGGCTTTCTTAAGGAATTGATGGAAACATCCAGCCCGTCAGGTTTTGAGATAGAAGCACAGCAACTGGTTTATAAGTATATGAAAGAAAGTACGGATAGTGTTATAACAGATGTGATGGGTAATCTTACAGGTGTTTTGAATCCACAGGGGAAACCCAAGATTATGCTTGCAGGCCACTGTGACGAGGTAGGGCTTATAGTCCAGCACATAAACAATGAAGGATACCTCTATTTCCAGCAGATAGGTGGGACATATCTTCCTGCTTTACACGGCCAAAGAGTAAAGATTATAACAAAAAAAGGGAAGGTTTTTGGTGTAATAGGTAGGAAAAAAGGTGACCCGTCAGATGCTGCCAAAGGACTTACAATAGAAAGTTACTGGATAGACATAGGTGCAAAGAGTAAGGAAGAAGCCAAAAAACTTGTTAGTATAGGAGACCCTATTACATTCGCTACAAATTTTCAGGAGTTGCCAAACAACCTTGCATTATCAAAAGGGTTTGACGACAAAATATCTGTATTTGCCATCACAGAAATTATCAGAAGGCTTTCAAGGGAAAAGTATAACCCTGCAGTTTTCGGTGTGTCAACCGTACAGGAAGAAATGGGCTTCAGAGGTGCAACAACAAGTTCTTTTAGTATAAACCCCGATATAGGAATAGCCATAGATGTGACAGAGGCAACCGATTACCCTGATATAGATAAAAAAGTCAAAGGAGAAGTTTCTCTCGGTAAAGGTCCTGTTTTTCATCGTGGGGCAAATATCAATCCTGTTCTCGGGGAAATGCTTATAGATATTGCTGAGAAATCCGGTATCCCTTACCAGATAACCGCAGTTGCTGGTCCTACAGGAACAGATGCACGGGCGATACAGATTATCAGGGGCGGGGTAGCAACTGCTCTCGTGAGTGTTCCTTTGAGATATATGCACACCTCAGGAGAGATAATATCTCTTGACGATGTGGAAAATATAGTGAAACTTATTGTCTCTTTTATCAAGGAAGTTAAACAAGACATATCTCTTCTGCCTCTTCAATAAGCAAGAATTGGCAAATATTCATCTATGAAAAGGCCTGTCAATACCCCTTTTCTTCCTTTCCGTTTTT
>CAZYYF010000041.1:0-9582 GCA_964650875.1 uncultured bacterium | reverse complement strand
TTTTTGACTAAAAGAAAGGTTGAGAGTAAACTATTCTGATTATGAATGAGATAGAAAAACAGTTAAGTATCATCAAGAGAAACACGGTTGAAATCATAGAGGAAAATGAGCTTAAATCCAAGATTGAAAAAGCCCTTGTTTCTAACATTCCTTTGAGGGTAAAATATGGTATAGACCCTACTGCTCCTGATATACATCTCGGCCATACCGTACCTATAAAAAAACTGAAAGACTTTCAGACGCTCGGACACAAGATATTTTTCCTGATAGGTGATTTCACAGCAAAGATAGGAGACCCTACCGGTAGAAACGAAACCAGGCCTATTCTTTCGGACCACGATATACAGAACAACCTTTCAAGATATAAACAACAGGTGGGTAAGATACTTGATCTGGAAAAGACAGAGTTTGTCTACAATTCACAATGGCTTGCGCCCCTTAAACTTGAAAGCATTATAAAACTCACCTCTGTTTTTACCGTTGCACAAATTCTTGAGAGAGAAGATTTTTCCAGGAGATACAGGGAAAACAAGCCCATCTATATGCAGGAATTCTTATACCCTCTTTTGCAGGGTTATGATTCAGTTGCATTGAAAGCAGATATAGAGGTGGGGGCTACAGAGCAGAAGTTTAACCTACTAGCCGGCAGAACCATACAGGAAGCGATGGGGCAACCTAAACAGGTAGTTATTACCATGCCTATCCTGGTAGGGACTGATGGTAGAATGAAGATGAGCAAGAGTTATAACAACTACATACCCATCGAAATAGAACCACGAGAGATGTTTGGCAAGATTATGTCCATAAGCGACCGTCCTATGGAAGAATACTACAAACTTCTTACGAACGTTGAAGAAAGGATATTCAAACCTTTGATTTCCACAGACCCCAGACAGGCGAAAGCAAAACTTGCAAAAGAGATAGTAAAAGAGTATTTCGGTGAAGAAAAAGCCCGGGAATCTGCAGAGGAGTTTGACAGGATTTTTAAAGAACAACAAGCGCCTTCCGATATTTCAGACTTTTTTCTTGAACAGGATA
This sequence comes from uncultured bacterium, assembly GCA_964650875.1. Lineage (GTDB taxonomy): Bacteria > Ratteibacteria > UBA8468 > B48-G9 > JAFGKM01 > JALNXB01. The sequence continues at coordinate 8,544 of CAZYYF010000041.1, read as the reverse complement.
TACTTGATAACACAGGTTGCGTCTCAATTGTGGAGCTTATATACAAAGCAGGGCTAGCACCTTCTAAATCAGAGGCAAGAAGGCTAATTATCCAGAAATCTGTAAAGCTGGATCAACAAACAATTACAGATGTTGCTGCAAGGCTACCTGTTAAAGATGGACAGGTATTGAGAGTCGGCAAAAGAAAGTTTATAAAGATTAAGATAAAATGAGATATGGTGTAATTTCATACGAATTCGCATTCAAAATTATGGTTTTGAACGAAGGGCAGTATTATATAAGAAAAACACTATTAAAAGCATAGCCAAATTTGGCAGAACCAAAAAATTAGGAGGGATAAATAATGAAGAGAGTAAACAGTGAAGCATGGCAGGCGGCACTATATTCTCTCAAACCATCAAAAAAAGATCTTGAGCACGGATTGCAACTTCATGCCCAATCTGTTGTGTTTGATGCGTATGGACTGGGTATCTATGCTCAGGCTTCTGAAGAATGGAGGATGAAATATGCTGCTACCATACAAGAGAAAATCAACGAGGGGGCATCTGCAAGAGAGATAAGCGACTTCAGTGAAGAAATGGGACAGGTAAAAAATATCATTGACCAACAGGCATGGGAAGATTATATGAAAATATTTGAAGCATCTGGCGTAACCTGTATCTTCCAGAATGCTGGCGAAGAAAACCAGGACCCATTGCGCGTCTTGAGACGTATTACCCGACATACTCTTATCACGGATATCAAAAAAGATTTTGTTGTTAAGGCAGCCTCTCCAGCGGATGTCATCAAAGCAAAGAAAGACAATAAGCATGCCCTCTATTTTTCAGCGAATGCGGTTCCACTGCCGCAGAAGTGGAATTCTGCGCAAGAAGAACTTGACCTGATACATCTGTTTTTCCAGTTAGGGATAAGAATGATGCATCTTACATATAACCGTAGAAATATGCTCGGAGACGGTTGTGGGGAAAATGCAAATGCCGGGTTGAGTGATTTCGGCAGGGCAGTCGTAAAAGAAATGAATAGGTGTGGTGTTATTGTAGATGTTGCCCATTCCGGATGGCAGACAAGTAAGGAAGCAGCAGATCTGTCAGACAAACCTATGGTAGCAAGTCATTCAGGATGTGCAGATTTAAACAACCACTACAGATACAAACCTGATAATGTGATAAAGGCCATTGCTGACAGCGGCGGTTATATCGGTATCTGCTGGGTAGGCTCGTTTCTTGGAGGTGACTGCGGGATCAATGCAGTGATAGACCACATTGACTATGTTGCAAAAAAATTTGGTTCTGCCCATGTTGCAGTCGGAACAGATATAACTTCAACTATTGTAAGACAACCTTCTGTAGACTTTAAACTGCCTGAGATAAAAAATTATCCTAGGGCAAGAGCCGGCTGGGCGGGTTTGTGGCCTGCACCTGCAGCACCGATTAACAGGAAAAAGGTTGAAGAATCCGCACTTACTCTGCAATGGACTAACTGGCCACTGCTAACAGTAGGTCTTGTCCAGAAAGGTTATAAAGATGCAGATATCCGCAATATTATAGGGGGCAACGTTTTACGGGTTGCAAAAGCCAACCTGGAAGGTAGTGCATACATTCCTGCTGGATACGAGGTGTAACCTTATGGCAAATCACATATGGGAGATTAAAGATAGGACTAAACTGGATGTCTCTACCTTTAAGGTCATGGGAATTCTCAATGTCACCCCGGATTCTTTTTACGATGGGAAAAAATACATAGACTTTGACAGTGCAATTGCTCATGCGATGAAGATGGCTCAAGAAGGAGCCGATATCATCGATGTTGGAGGAGAATCTACCAGACCAGGAAGTCCCCGTATCTCAGCAGAGGAAGAAATTAAAAGGGTTGTTCCAGTGATAAGCGCCCTTTCAAAAAACATAGGTCTACCTCTTTCGTGCGATACATACAAAGCGGAAGTTGCTGTGAAAGCAATAGAGGCCGGGGCATCTATAATAAACGACATCTCCGCATTTTCAATGGATAGCGGGCTTTTTGATGTTGTAAAATACTATGGATGTGGTTATGTTCTCATGCATATGCAGGGAACTCCTGGCAACATGCAAGAGCATCCGTTTTATAAAGATGTAGTGGGTGAAGTTATCTCATTTTTTCACACCCATCTGAAGATTCTTAAAAACAAAGGATTGGATATCAACAAGATTGTTGTAGACCCCGGAATAGGTTTTGGAAAGAGGTTAAAAGATAACCTTTTGCTTATAAGAAACCTTGAAAGGTTTCAGAAACTTGGTAGACCTGTGCTCATAGGCACCTCTAGAAAATCGTTTATAGGCAACCTGCTGAATGGACTGCCTGCTGAAGAACGACTTGAAGGCTCTCTTGCATCTGCGGTTGTAGCATATATGCGAGCAGCAAGAATATTTCGTGTCCATGATGTGAAAGAAACTAAAAGGGCACTGCATGTAGCCGCAGCAATAGAGACAGAAGGTTATACAGAACTGCATTCAACATGATAGTTTTAAATGCGAAGGCGAGCCTTATAACGGTTCGGGTTCAAGGATAGGGTAAGTCAACTACGTTATATGTTTGAAAACAGATTGGTATAAGATATGAGAATACTATGCATTGATATTGGAGACAAAAAGATAGGAGTGGCTGTTAGTGACCAGAGCAAGATGCTGGCAAGAGGTATTGGTAATATTGATAGAGATGGCACAGAAATACAAAAACTCTGTAACCTTGCGGTAACATATAATGTGGAAAGTATTGTTTATGGATTACCCCTTAAGATGGATGGTTCTATGAGCGCACAGACAGAAAAAACTATGGCCTTTATTTCATCCCTACAACAAGCCGTTTCTATTCCTTTAATACCTTTTGATGAAAGATACAGTTCAAAACAGGCTGATGCGATACTTATAGAGGCTGATTTAAGCAGAAAAAAAAGAAAGAAAATTATAGATAAACTTTCCGCACAGATTATACTTCAGAACTATCTTGATTCTGAAAGGGAATTTGAGGAAGAGAAATATTAGGTCTTCGGGTTATATAAATTTGCATTCAAAATGATAGTCTTGAAGCATCGGAATTTCAAAGTTTAAAAAAAATCCGATGCGGATTAGGGAGATTGAGGGAAATAATCTGATTTCCCGCAAGGGGATGCTGAGAGTATGTTGACAAAGAGAGGAAGTCAATGAGGTTATATCCTTGAAGACGAATTAGTATTAGATGCCAAGGCAACCTGTCTGGCAACCTGTTTACCTACATTTTTATCTAGGGGAGAAGGAATAATGTAGTCCTCGCTTAATTTTCTTTCCGGCACATAGTCTGCTATCGCCTTGCTTGCTGCCATCTTCATCTCCTGTGTAATTTTTAGGGCTCTTGAATCAAACACTCCCCTGAAGATACCCGGAAAAGCAAGAAGGTTGTTTATCTGGTTAGGCATATCGCTTCTTCCTGTTCCTACGACAACGGCTCCTGCTTTTTTTGCTTTTTCAGGCATGATTTCCGGCACAGGATTAGACATCGCAAGGACTATGGAACCTGAATTCATTTCTTTTACCATATCTTCAGTAACAACATCCGGACCCGAAACCCCTATAAAAACATCTGCTTTTTTCATAGCATCGCCAAGTCTTCCCTTTTTTGACGGTAGAAGATATCTTATAACCTCTTTTTTTGCAAAGTTCATATGTTCTTTTCTATCTTTGCAGATGATACCTCGGGTATCACATAGGAGAATCTTTCTTGCTCCCGCATAATAAAGAAATCTGGTAATGGCTATACCTGCAGCCCCAGCTCCGTTTATGACAATCTGTACCTCTTCTATCTTCTTACCAACAACTTTTAAGGCATTAAAAAGGGCTGCAAGCACAACCACAGCAGTGCCGTGCTGGTCATCGTGAAAAACAGGGATTGATAGAGCATCTATCAGCTGCTGTTCTATAATAAAACATCTTGGAGCAGAGATATCTTCTAAGTTTATTCCGCCAAATCCCGGTGAGATAAGGATAACCGTTTTTACGATGTCAGCAACATTCTGGCTTGAAATACAGATAGGAAAGGCATCAACTGCCCCGAATTCTTTGAAAAGAATGGACTTCCCTTCCATTACAGGAAGAGCCGCTTCGGCCCCTATGTTGCCAAGCCCTAAAACAGCACTACCATCTGTAACAACTGCGATTGTATTCCATTTAGAAGTATATTTATATACCAGTGCCCTATCGGTATATATCCTTTTACAGGGTTCTGCCACTCCTGGCGTATATGCAAGAGCCAAATCATGTTTATTTTTCAGGCAGACTTTTGATGTGATCTCAACCTTACCTTTCTTCTGTGCATGAAGTTGTAGAGATTCAACGTATATATCTTTTTTCACCTTAAAAATTCTCCTCAGTATCTGATACTTCCACCTCCACGCTGTTGAGAATAAATTCTCTGTCAACAGGATTATTTCCCCGCTGGATGTGTATTTTTGTTTTTTTATACACGGATATATGCTCTGTTAGAGACTTAAAAGCAAAATTAAGGTTTTCTTCATCTATACAGCTATATGGGTTTACAGTAATATTGATTGCAAGAAAACCAGTCAGGCCTTTTTGTTGTGTTTGTACCTTCTCAAGAATTTTTAGAATGTTTGTAACCAGCGAGAGTTCATGCATCTTTTTATTCTATTGCCCGGGGTTTACTGAGGTTTTACCTTGGTTAGTAAAAACAAGATGATATACCTTATAAGCCGACCGGTTTTTTATGACCGCGTTAATTTTTTCACACACTTATTCACAACTGAACTACCTTTTTCATATAGAGAGTCAATAGATTTTACTCCAACTGTTTTGAAAAACATTCCTATCGCAGGAAGAGATTTCAAGGCAATCTGGTAGATATCAAGGTAACCTTTTGCCTCTGCTGAATAAAAAGCCTTTAGAGGAGTAATGTCTCTGAGGGTATCATAAAAATGCGCACCGTCAAATGCCGTTGTTTTAGCATCCAGTATCTCTCCTCCAACAAAGGTTTCAGTAATCCTTGCCTTTTTCAGCCGTCTTCTGCCGAAGATGAAGATAGATGCAAAAAATACAACCGCCAGCCATCCGTAAAAACCGGCCATCTGTATAAGATCTATATTGATCTTCACATACTGTCCTACTGATGGAAATATAATCCGTTCTGAAACAAACCCCGGGAAAAATCCCAAAAAGAAACAGCCTGCTGCAAGAATAGACATAGGTATGTTCATAAAAGGAGATGTTTCAAACCCTGTTCCAGATACTTCTTTTGTTCTTACCCCCATAAAAGTATCATTGAGCACCTTAATAAAAGAAGCAAGGGTTAAAACACTTCCGAGTAAAGCCGCTACCATAGCAAAAACAGCAAGTTTACTACCCTGTGTAAGCAAAGCCTGGTAAATAATCCATTCATTAAAAGGAGGTACGCCGGATATGGATAACGCGGCAATAGTCATAACAGCAAAAGTGAACGGAAGTTTCTGTGCAAGTCCCCCATAATCTTCAAAATATCGTGAACCTGTTAGTTTTATAATAACTCCTGCTCCAAGAAACAAAAGGCTCTTACATACCGCATGGTTTATCGTATGATACAGGGCACCAACCAGTCCTATACTGGTGCCACAGGCAATCCCGAGAAAGATGTATCCTATCTGGCTTATAGTAGAATAGGCAAGAAACTTTTTGATGTCGTACTGCATAAGTGCCAGAAAAACACCACCTAATAAGGTACAAACGCCTATAACCATAAGTATCACCTGCCAGCTTAACGACCAGGAAGGCTGAAAGACAGTAAAATAAAACCTGATAAAAGTATATACGCCTGTTTTAACCATTATTCCTGATAGCATCGCAGATATCGGACTAGGAGCCGCGGGATGAGCATCAGGAAGCCATGTGTGCAGAGGAATAATGCCTGCCTTGATGCCAGTGCCTATAAGTATTGACACAAAGAATAGGTGTTTCCAGACAATCTGTTCTTCTATAAGTCCTATTCCATGAATCCCGAACAGCAGAAAGATACTTCCTGCTCCTGTCATAATGATATATTTAATAGACGCTTTTCTTGATTCTGCTGTATCGTCAAAAAGTACCAGGAAAAAGCTCGCTACGGCCATAAGCTCCCAGTAGACATAAAGGGCAAGGAACGAATGGGTGAGCACCACTCCATTCATTGCTCCTATAAAGAAAAAGACAAGAGCATCATACACAAAATTGGCTTCAGGATTGTACCACTGTGAGTACGAAAGGCTGAAAAGGCTTATTGAAGAAATAATAATCGCAAACAGCAGGCTCATATTCTGCCACTCTGAAAGATACATACAGTTGATGTAAAGAGAATAAAAACATACAACAAGCACAGCCAGTCCACCTAAAACAGAAAGCCATCTTCTGTATTTCCGGCTCATAGCCCGACACACAAGATGTACAAAGGACATCCCGAAACTCACAACAACAGGAAGAAACCATACATTAATATTCAAACCCATCCTCCGTTTGAAAAAGTTAACAGATTCTCACCATACAAATAACCCTATTACATCACCATAGCAATGCCTAACAGTATAGAAACCGTTGCCAGTATTGCCACAGAAATAAACATGGGTTTAAAACCTATCCTTTCTTCTATAACAGACTTCCGGTTTTCTCCCATAAACACATGCAAAAACAGCCGGAAGAGGTATATAAGAGTAAGCACAGTGGTCAGCATTGCAAAAAAAGCGAACAAAACCTGTCGCTCAACAAGCATTCCCGTTATAATTTCCATCTTACCAAAAGAGCCTGGCAGCGGAGGTATTCCTATGATAGAAAACATCCCTATAAGAAAACCGTAAGTAACAACCGGCATGTCTTTCATCAATCCACCCATCTGTTTTATATCCCTTGTGCCAAAAACCTTTTCGGCAATGCCCGCGCATAAAAAAAGGCTGCCTGCGCCGAGAGCATGCGCAACATAGAATATCAATACGCCTCTTATAGCCACTGCATTAAACATCAGCAGTCCCGCTATCATAAGACCCAGCTGGCTCACAGTTGAACATGCTAACAGTTTATTGATATCGTCCTGTCTAAGAGCAACAATCCCTGCTATAAAGCTGCTCAATAGAGCTAACCAGCCTGCCCATGCAACCCATCCTTTTACTGACAACGTCAATCCGAAAACCCGCAAGAGCGTGTATATACCTATGTTTACAAAAACTGCCGCATTTAAAAATGCCATTACTGGAGCAGGCGCAACAGATGCATCAATCAGCCATGTATGGAAAGGGAAACTGGCTGACGCTGTTATCACCCCAAGAAAAAAGAGTGTGAAAACAATCGGAGATACAGAAGATTGTCTTATATAGGATAAACTGAAAGAACCTGTCTGTAGATAGATGCAGGCAAAACTCACCATCATCAGTCCTGCCCCGAAAGTGGTTATCAGAAAAGCCTTGTCCGCTTTCAAAAGATGTTGCTCTGTTCTACAAAGGCCTATCAACCTCCAAGAACATAGTGCTGCCAGCTGCCAGAAGACATATAGGGAAATAAGGTTATCTGAAAATACCACCCCCATCATACTGCCAACAAATACAAGACCCCAGAAAGCGAATGTCTGCTGTAGTTCTTCTTTCTCACCTATAAAATACCCTGTTGAAAAGAGGTATATGAAAAACCCTATGAAAACAGATGTAAAGGCAAATATGAGGCTTATAAGGTTACAACGGAAACAAACGCCCAGGAGGTCTGCGAAAACCCCATAAATATTTGCTTGCCATACCTTACCGCCTACAAGATCTCTCACCACTGGGGGAAAACAGGCCATCTGTAACAAAAGAATAATAAAACCTGCCCGTATAGCATGTCTAGGTGGTAATAGTTTTATTAAAAAAGCGCCAACAAAAGGCAAAAAAAGGATGCTTAATAGCATAGGATTAATATTGTTTACCATCTTTTGGCTCTACCTCTCTTGTTTCTCATCACTAATAAACGCCATTCTCCTACATTTAGGACAGACGATTTTTAACATATCTGTCCTCTGGATAGGAGGAGATATTGTTTCTTCTACCTGTGTTTTAATCCCGAGTTCTTCCATCCGTAGAGAAATCATTACAGGATGAGCGAAACCAAGATTACCTAATTTTCTCAATGTCCAGAGGATATGTTTTTCCGCACCTATGATCTCTCCGCAGTGTTTACAGATAAGCAGGTTATGTTCTACACTGCTTTGTACTTCTTGTTCTTCAAAGTAAGAGACATCAAAGGTCTGAGTAAGTTTTATTCCATTTTTCGTAATACAGTTCCTTTCACATTCCCCACAAAATAGACAATCCTTCGGATGGTGTATAAGTGTCCTCTTCCCTTTACCATCAACAACCTCATCTACCATTTCTATAGCTTTTGCAGGACACACCTGAAAACATGCTCCACACCCGACACAAGTATCGCTGTTGAATTCGGGTTTACCCCTGAACTTCTTTGCAGGAGTATGCGGGCTGGCAGGAAAATCGGTCGTAAAAGGCTTTGAAAAAAGACTTGTGATTGCTTCCCGAAGTTCCCTTATTTTAGGTTTTTTCAC
>CAZYYF010000040.1:1348-9678 GCA_964650875.1 uncultured bacterium | reverse complement strand
TAGAGGACGAGATCGGCCACGAGGCACACTGATAGTATGTTGACGAAGATGATGAGGAACTCAACGATGTTATATCTTTGAAGACGAATTGGGATTTAAGTAACTTTTAAGATTATCTAGCATCTAAAAAAGTATTGGAGCAAAAATGAAAGTAGAAATTATTGAAAAATCAAAGCTTGGTAGAGACATAGTTTTTGAAGTTGAAAAACAAAAGGTAGATTCTGAAAAGTCCCGCATCATACAACAGATAAAGAAAAATGCGGTAGTGGGAGGTTTTAGAAAAGGGAAGGTTCCTGAAGAGATTATAGAAACCAGGTTTGCAGACACCATAAAGGAAAACTTATTGCAGAAGATTATTCCCGAATCGTACGTTGAAGCAATTAAAAAGTACAATATAGATACGGTTATTGAACCTTCTGTGTATGATGTGCAGCTGAATGACACTGGTTTGAAATTCAAGGTTTACACGGAAATCAAACCTGATGTTGTCATAAAAAAATATAAGAACATACCTGTCAAGAGACAAAAACCGCAAGATGTTACTGAACAAGAAGTTGAAACGGTGCTTCAGCAGTGGGAAAAAAAACCTGAGTTTTCCGCCTCTATTATTGATCCTACTAAGAGACGAGCATGGAAAGATAAGATACGGAGCCAAATGGAAGATTACAACAAGATGAAAGCATCTATGCAGGAAGAGCAGGAACTATGGGATGCTATTTTCAAAGATACGGATTTCGAGGTACCGGAAAAACTTATAGAGAAGCGGGCAGCGCAATATACGGAAAACCATTATAGAACCCTTGACTTAAAAGACAAAACGAAAGAAGAAAAGGAAAAAATAGTACAAGAGATTTTTGAAAAGGCGAAATCTGTTGCGAATACTGACCTGAAAAAATATTTTATTCTAGACAAGATAGCCGAGATTGAAAAGATAACGGTTTCCCAGCAAGAGATAAACAGTAGAATTGAAAGTATAAGCCGGTCGGTAGGAGAACCTTGCGAGAAAATCGAAGAGAAGTTAAATAAGTCTGGAAAGATTTTTGACCTTGAGGATGAAATAAGAATTGATAAGGCTTTCGCTCTGTTAAAGGAAAATTCTCAATGGATAGAAAGAATCATTCTTCCTGATGAAGAAAAAAGGATACAGACAAAATGAGAAACCAGCTTATTCCTATGGTAATAGAGGAATCAGGGAAAATTGAGCGTGCTTATGATATATTTTCTCGATTGTTGAAAGACAGGATTATTTTCATTGGCTCTGTTATAGATGACCATCTTGCAAATGTCGTTATAGCAGAATTTTTGTTTCTTCAAAACGAGGATGCCCAGAAGGATATACATCTTTACCTGAATACTCCGGGTGGTTCTATTACAGCTGGTCTTGCAATATACGATACCATGCAGTTTATTTCCTGCGATGTAGCTACCTATTGTATAGGGCAGGCTTCAAGCATGGGGGCTGTCTTACTTGCAGGAGGAACAAAGGATAAAAGGTGTCTTTTGCCAAACAGCAGAGTTTTGATACACCAGCCGTGGGGTGGAGTGGAAGGAACTGCAACTGATGTAAGTATCCATACCAGAGAAATAATGAGGTTGAGAAATATTGTAAATGAAACTTTGGCTTTACATACAGGCAAGCCGGTCAAGACTATTGCTAGTGATACCGAAAGAGATTACTTTATGAATGCTGAAGAAGCAGTTAAATATGGGCTGGGAGATAAAATTCTATATTCTTCTAAAATATCCCAGATAAAGAAAAATGGCCATACTAAAAAAAACTGATAAAAATCAAAATAAAACCAGACCTGCAATACCTTTAAGGGACTTAATTATTTTCCCGAACATGGTTGTTCCTTTATTGGTCGGAAGAACTCGTTCGTTAAATTCGGTAGAAGAAGCCCTGGCTAATGAGGAAAACCTCATAGTTGTTTTTCAAAAAGACCCACAGGTTGATGACCCTTCTTTCAATGACGTTTACTCAGTAGGCGTAGCCGTTAAGATTATTCAAAGTGTCAGGGAACAAACAGGCGTTATGAAAATTCTTGTTGAGGTTCTTGATAGAGTAATAATCAAGAATTTTATTAAGGATAAAAAGATTTATTCTGTTGTAACTGAAAAAGTCATAAAAGAACCTGATGAGAAGAACAAAGAGGATGAAGCCCTTGTACGTTTTGTGCTGGAACTGCTTGACAAATATCTTGAGCTTAATACATCTGTTCCGAAAGAGCTTTATACAACTATTTCTTCTATTGAAAATGCTGCTCGGTTGACAGATACAATTGCAGGATACTTGCCTTTGAAATTGAAGGATAAAGCCATCATACTTCAGACTATTCCTATAAAGCAGCGGCTTCAGGTTCTTATAGATATACTTAATAGTGAGATAGGTGTGCTTGAAGTTCAGAAGAAGATTCAGAGTAAGGTTATTAAGAAGATAGAAGATACCCAGAAACAATATTTTTTGAGTGAGCAGCTTAAAGAAATACAAAAAGAACTCGGGAAAGAAGGTGACAGCGATGAGGTTACCCAGCTTAGAGACAAGATAAATAAAATCAACATGCCAAAAAATGCAAGGGATAAGGCGATGGAAGAACTTTCCCGTCTGTCTAAAACAATGCCTCTTTCTCCTGAAGCTACGGTTATCAGGACATATTTAGAATGGCTTATAAGTCTCCCCTGGGATAAAAAAACTGAAGATAATCTTGATATCCTGCATGCAGAAAAAATACTCAACGAGGACCATTACGGGCTGGAAAAGGTAAAAGAGAGAATTGTGGAATACCTTGCTGTTAGAAAACGAGCCGAGCATCTGAAGGGTCCTATACTCTGTTTTGTTGGGCCCCCTGGTGTGGGTAAAACTTCTCTCGGTAAATCCATTGCAAGAGCAATGGGAAGGAAGTGTGTAAGGATTTCTCTTGGAGGTATAAGAGACGAAGCAGAGATAAGAGGCCATAGGAAGACCTATATAGGTGCAATGCCGGGCAGAATCATCCAGTCTATAAGGAAAGTCAATGTTAACAATCCTGTATTCTTGCTGGATGAGATTGATAAGATGGGACAGGACTTTAGAGGGGATCCTGCCAGTGCCTTACTTGAAGTGCTTGACCCCGAACAAAACGTATCTTTTTCCGACCATTACCTTGAAATAGAGTTTGACCTTTCAAAGATACTTTTTATAACGACGGCAAATACTGAGTTTTCTATTCCTGCTCCTCTGCTTGATAGGATGGAAATCATCTCCCTTCCGGGTTATACCATATGGGAGAAAAAAGAGATAGCTCGCCATTTCCTTATTCCAAAACAGCTGAAAGAACACGGACTTACTGATAAAAACCTGAGATTCTCAGATGATACAATTACGCGCATTATAAGAAACTATACAAGAGAAGCAGGTGTGAGAAACCTTGAAAGAGAAATTGCAAATATATGTAGAAAAGTTACTAAAAAGATTGTGGAGACGTCAAAAGAGGGCCCTTATAGTATAAATCTGAAGAATGTTGAAAAGTACCTTGGTCCTGAAAAATTTTCCTCTATAGAGAGTGAAAAAGAACACAAGGTGGGTGTTGCTACAGGTATGGCATGGACAGAATATGGGGGTGAAATACTTTTTACAGAGGTCCTGACGATGAAAGGGAAAGGTAACCTTATTCTTACCGGCCAGCTTGGCGATGTGATGAAAGAATCCGCCCAGGCGGCACTCAGTTATGTCCGGGCGCACACGGCAGAACTCGGAATTGATGAGGATTTTTATAAAGAAATTGATATACATATACATGTTCCTGAAGGAGCAATTCCAAAGGATGGTCCTTCAGCAGGTATAACGATATCCACAGCACTCATCTCCTGTCTTCTAAAAAAACCTGTTGATGCCCATATCGCTATGACAGGTGAGATTACCTTGCAGGGCAAGGTCCTTAAAATAGGTGGTTTAAAATCCAAGATTCTTGCTGCTCACCGTTCAGGGATAAAGAAAATAATAATTCCTGCTGAAAATGAAAAGGACCTTATAGAAATACCAAAGAAGGTCAAAGACGAACTTGAGATTACGACTGTCAGAAACATAAGCGAAGTAATCAACCTGGCTATAATAGGGATGAAGCAACAAAAGGAAAATCTTGTCGAAGGAGAAAAACTGTACGCAAAGACAGAAACTACAAAAAGTTAAAAGAGGTTTCTAACTTATATACTGCGAGGTAAAAATGTTAAAGAAAAGGCTTTTTACACCAGGTCCAACTTCTGTGCCTGAAGAGGTGTTGCTTGAAATGGCTTTGCCTGTTATGCACCACAGAACAGACGAGTTTAAGAATCTGGCTTCGGGTGTGCTTGAAGATTTGAAATATGTCTTTCAGACAAATAATGATGTTTTTATACTTGCATCTTCTGGCACAGGAGCTATGGAATCGGCTTTTGTGAATTTTCTTTCGAAGGGCGAAAAAGTTATAGTTATATCGGCTGGAAAATTCGGCGAGCGGTTTAAGGAAATAGGTTTAATCTATGGATTAAATGTCATAACTATTGAGGTTGAATGGGGCAAAAAACTCGCTGAAGGTGTTATAGAAAAGGAACTGGAAAAGCATCCAGATACGAAAGCAGTTTTTGCGACCCTTTGTGAAACTTCTACTGGAACCCATTTTGATATCAGAAAAATCAGTAGTGTGGTTTCAAGATCTAACGATACCATTTTTGTCGTGGATGCCATCAGTGCATTGGGAGCAATTCCCTGCCTTACAGACGAATGGATGCTTGATGTTGTCATTACCGGTTCTCAGAAAGCATTGATGCTTCCTCCAGGACTGGCTTTTATATCTGTCAGCGAAAAGGCATGGTCAAAGGCTGAAACCTCAAACCTGCCTAAATACTATTTTGACCTCAAGAAATACAGGAAGGCTATATCCAAAAATGATTTTCCATATACTATTCCTGTTTCTCTCATAGCTGGTTTGCAGAGGTCGCTTACATTGATAAAAGCAACTGGTATAGAAAAGATATGGGAACAACACAGTAAAAGAGCAAGGGCCACCAGGGAAGCTTTCAAACAAGCGGGTCTCACAATATTTTCAGAATCCCCGTCAGATGCTGTTACTGCAATATTACTTCCAGATAAGATAGATGGTGAAAAACTCGTAAAACTCCTGAGGAATAAATACGGACTTTCTATAGCAGGTGGACAGGATAAACTTAAAGGCAAGATTATAAGGATATCTCACCTTGGATGGCAGGATGGTTTTGACGCACTAACTGCGATTACTGCAATCGGTGTGGGACTTTCCGAGATGGGTTACAATGTGGACATTCAGAAGGCAATCAGTGTAGCACAACAGATTCTTTTTTCATTATAATAGATGTTTATCTGGCGGTAAGTGTATACTTTTTTTATTAACATCTTCAACTGCTTCTATAATACCTTCGGCATAAGTAGGATGACAGTAAAGAATCTTCTCAAGGTCAGCAATTTTTAATTTGTTGTTAATCGCTAGGGTTGAGAAAGACACAAGTTCTGTAGAACCTCTGCCTATCATATGAATCCCGAGTATCTCTTGTGTTTGTGCATCCGCAATGACCTTTACAAGTCCTTCAGTATCCTTTTGAGTATACGCTTTTCCGAGCGCAGTATAGGGGAATCTACCTGTTTTTATTATAAGCCCTTTTGACAAGGCTTGCTTTTCGGTAATGCCGCAAAAACTTATTTCAGGGTCAGTGAAAACCGTTGAGGGTATATGTGAGTAATCCATAACAATATCGCTACCGTTGATATTTCTAGCAGCGATTTCTCCTTCCCTTGTCGCTGTGTATGCAAGCTGGTATTTACCGTTTACATCTCCGACTGCATAAATATTGTTTATGTTTGTTTTCATATAACCGTCTGTTTTTATAGCACCTTTTTCAATCACAATACCAATGTCTTCTGTATCAGGTATAGATGCCTGTCTTCCAACAGTTACAAGTATTTTTTCTTCCTCTATGGTATTTATTGTTTCTATTTTTTTTCCGGTAAAAATCCTTATACCTCTTTTTTCAAGGTATTTTTTTAATAACCCTGTTATCTCTTCATCCGCTTCTGGCAGCAAGTTTTCTTTCATTTCATATATAGAAACTTTTACTCCGAACCTGTTGAATATTGAAGCAAACTCGCATCCGATAACTCCCCCCCCAACGATAGCTATGCTACTCGGCAGTTTTTCCATTTTCCACAGATCATCACTTGTTAATGTCCTTTCGCTGTCTCTACATATTTCAGGTGTGATGGGTGTTCCTCCTGTGGCAATGACTATATTTCTGCAACTGATTGTTTTATCTCTTATCTGTACGACATCGGTGCCGATAAGTTTTCCTTTTCCCTGGTAAATGTCTATTTTATGCTGTTTCAGGAGAAAAGCCACTCCGGTTCGTAGTCGTAAAACAACATCAGTTTTTATTTCAGCAAGAATTTTTTCCCACTGGTAACTTACGGTTTTATCTATAGACCTGAATCCCTGTCGGCCAACTTCGCAAGATACGGTAAAAAGAGCCTTTGTAGGGATACATCCTTTGTTCAGACAAACGCCTCCAAGTTCTGCTGATTCTACCAGTCCAACTTTCAGTCCTGACTGCGCACACCTTATGGCACAGGGATATCCCGCTGGACCTGCTCCTATTACAAGAACATCATACATTTATTGTTCTCCTGGGGGATTTAATACCAATTCGTCTTCAAAGATATAGCCTCGTTGACTTCCTCATCGGTTTCGTCATAAAAAGCATTCCTCGCAACGACAAAAGGCGTCGGATTGCCACGCCAAAAGACGGCTCGCAATGACGTGGTGGAGTGAATATTTACCTTACCATATATGTAACACAAAACCCTTGCTTTCTTCAAAGGTAGGTAAAATCAATGTTTATGAAAAAAAGGGATTGTTTCTTCTATTCCTAACATCAAGTTCATATTGTGCACTGCCTGTCCTGCTGCACCTTTTATAAGATTGTCGATTGTAGAGATTGCTACCACCTGCCTATTTTTTATGACCTTCAGTCCTATATCACAAAAATTCGTATGGGCAACATTTTTTACCGAAGGAGAAGTCCCATAATTCATAATCCTTACAAAAGGTTCATCTTTATAAAAATTTTCATATATAGATTGAATTTCCATGTCGTCCATAGGTCTTTTTAGATAAATATAGCAGGTTGAAAGGATTCCCTGGTTGAAAGGTGCCAGATGTGGCACAAAGGTTATTTCGTATTTTTCTCCTGATACATTGAAAAGTACATCCTCTATTTCAGGGCAATGTCTGTGCTCTCCTATTTTGTATGCCTTGATATTTTCATTGCATTCTGCGTATATGTTTTCCAGTTTAAGACTTTTACCTGCCCCTGTAACCCCACTTTTAGAATCAGCTATAATGCTTCTTTCTACCAAATTTTTTGTTACCATTGGTATAAGTGCCAGCAGTATAGATGTGGGATAACAGCCTGGATTAGCCACATTAGAGGTTTTTATAATTTCCTTTCTGTTTATCTCAGGTAGTCCATAGACAAAATTGTCAAGATATTGGGGACATGTATGTTTCGTGTACCACTGCTCATATCTGCATATGTCTTTAAACCTGAAATCCGCACTCAAGTCTATTACTTTTTTATTAAGGCTTAAAATCTCGGGCATGAAGTTCATAGAAACAGAGTGGGGTAGAGCAAGAAAAAGCACATCGCAGGTATTGTTAATTTTTTCCCAATCCTGTTTGTTTTCACACTTCAGGTTGATAAGGTTTTTTACCTTCGGGATAATATCAGATATTTCCGGTGTGCCCCTTTCAGGAGATACAAACCCTTTTGTTATTTGAACTTCAGGATGGGCAAGAAGTATTTCCACAAGTTTCTGCCCCGCGTATCCTGATATCCCGAAAATACCTGCCCTTACCATTGTTGTATTCCTTAATAGTTTCTTCTTATCTTTTGGTCCACTGGAATTTTTTTCTTGCGCCTTTCTGGCCGTATTTTTTTCTCTCTTTCATTCTTGAATCCCTCGTAAGCAATCCCTGTTCTCTAAGTTTGCCTACAAGAGACTGGTCATACCTGGCAAGGGCTCTTGCGATTCCGAGTTTCACAGCGTCTATCTGTCCCGTAAGACCTCCGCCTTCTACCTTTATCTCAAGGTCAAATTTGTCTTTAAGTCCTGTAAGAATAAGAGACTGTATGGCTGATTCCTGCTGATAGTAAATAGGGAAAAATTGTTCAAGGCTTTTACTATTTATGGATATACTACCCTTCCCTTCTTTTAGTTTTACTATAGCAGTACTTGTTTTCCGCCTCCCTATTCCTATAATCTGCTGGACCTGTTGCGTGTTCTGCTCCAT
>CAZYYF010000040.1:0-1248 GCA_964650875.1 uncultured bacterium | reverse complement strand
AAATTGGTTCTTTGCACTTTTTCTTTATCCTTTCCTGAAAGAAACCCATTATTTAGTATCAGCGGTTATTCTACAGATACCTTAGGCGGATATATAAAATTCAGATACCTTTCCGATATTTTGCTTTCTTCGGTATATCCCGCATGTACGCATATCCTGTATTCGAGAGGCATCTCTTCATATGCGGGAAGGATGTAGGTACCTGACCTTTTCTTGTCTCCTGTAAAATCGGCAACCCCAAAGAAATTTGCAGTAAACAAACCATAGCTTCTTACATGCCACCAGGTTGGATATCTGAAATTACAGGGTTGGTCAAAAACCGATATTCCGCATCTAACACCTTCCACTTCTCCGCAGTAGTCGCACCAGCTTGCCCTTTGCCCCCAACATTCATCTTCACCTTTGCCTCCATGCGAGTTTGTCATTCTTCCGCCTTTTCTTTCTTCCATTGAAGGATGCACTCTGATGCTGAGCAGACCGGATTCTTTGGTGTCTTTGAATACCGCTTCTTCTTCCGTTGCCTTCAATACAATCTTATGGTCTATAAGTCTGAAATCCGCCGGGAGATTGTATATCGTTATTATCCTTTCTTCCTCCATCAGTTTTATTTCTCTTCTTACTTCTCCTCTTACCACCACTTTCGCCCAGTGGCTTACTGCGTGTATCCTGGCAAATACGGGTCCGGATGTCAATTCCGAAAAACTTTTATGAATCGTATATCCGTGTCCTTCTTCTTCCGACCAGTTGTCCACGCCGTTCATGTTTCCGTGAGATACCCATATGCCTCTGTGGTGTTTGTGGTCGATCTTTTCCGGGTTCCCCTGCGACGGAGGAGTTCTCAGAACCGATTTGTTTCCCGGACCTATTACCGGGAAAAGATATGGTCTTACAATATCAGGTGTTGCGTAGTTATAGCAGGTAAAAAGCTGCTCGTTGATGAAAACATCTACTATGCCGCTTTTATTATCTTTCAGTTTTACCATCTCGGGTGCCTGCTCATCTTTCTTCACAGAAAATTTTACTTCTTTCCCAACCTGTATGGCAGGCGGTATAAAAACAAGGTATTTTTTCCCATCAGGTTTTTTTTCTACCTGTCCATAACAGGTTTTTTCACCACTATCGAGAATAAAATTGCCTTCCTCTTCCCACTCTACTTTAAGCGGGGAACACGAAAATTCCCTCTTATCGTTCTTGACACTTATGAATTTCATTTGACATCCTCCCATGTTATATGTGATACAAATAAGG
>CAZYYF010000039.1:0-9737 GCA_964650875.1 uncultured bacterium | reverse complement strand
ATTGAAATCCAAACCTCCTCGATATTTTTCATAAAAGTTGCAAGTTGGGTTAAGTAATATGTAATCCTAATCAGATCTATCAATAAGCCAGTCCGGGTACGGGGAATTATATGTCTCTTCTTGAATTGTTACCGACAACTCCACGGCTATCCGCAGACAGAGAATCACATCCGCAATATCATCCACCCCGTCTCCGTTCACATCTCCCTTTATTCCTTAGTTTCTCCCGCTTACCTCTAATGGATATTAATTATACGGGGCACAACAGATTCTTTTATCAGGTGAAAAAGTTTATTCCTTATGTGCCTGTAAGCCTCTATATCGCTGTTTACAGGTTCTTGGACATTAAGTACATTTATATTCTCTACCTCTGGAAAAGAAAAGAGTATTCTTTGCCGCTGAGTTTCATCCATAACAAATATCAAATCTGCGTTTTTTACCAGATAGTCTGTCAAGGGTTTTGTAGTAAACCCATCCATATTTATACCTGCTTCTTTCATTACCTTGTAGGTATTTGAACTAACAGAACCACATCTTACGATATTTATACCTGCAGACTCTATTTTTATGCCAGTGTTGACATCTTTTAGAAGCTCTCTAAGAATGAATTCTGCCATAGGACTTCTACAGGAGTTTCCTTCACAGACAAAAAGAATATTTCCTCGCAAAAGGCGCGGGGGCTGTTTTGTAACATACCATATAGATGAAGACCTACCGTTAACCCTGCCACCACATATAATAATATCTGCCATCTGTTTTAGACAGTCAGGCATCTGCTTGATGGTAGAGGGAGTTTCCTGGCCGGAGATATTGGCGCTGGTAGAAGCCACTATGTCAAATTCTTTCGTAATGTCAGAGATTAAATTATAGGCAGGTATCCTGAAAGCGATATTGCCCTGATTGGAACTCATATATGCCAGAGGTTCTTTGCTTTTGAATATAAATGTCGTGGCTCCCGGCCATCTTTTACGGATAAAAGGCAATGCAGGATGAGGAATATGAGCAAAGGTTGTCACTTTTTCAATTGTGTTAACAAATCCTATCAGAGGTTTTTCATACGATCGGCCCTTCATCCTGAATATCTTATCTTTTGCTTGCAGGTTACGCCCATCGCATATCAACCCGTAGACTGTGTCTGTAGGAACAATTGCCACACCGCCATTAGAAAGCACTTTAGTCGTTGTCTCGGCCAGTTGTTTTCTGTTGCTATCGTTCAGTTCAAAAACTTTCATGCTATCTATCAAGTCCTATCTTACACTTGTGTTTATAAGAAATCTCCTCTTGCGTTTTATAAAGGGAAGTGCGTCTTATCAGCTCATCAAAATCTACACCATGGGCATCAAAATCTGGACCATCTACACAGGCAAACTTAACCTTTCCGCTTATTGATACACGGCAGCCTCCACACATACCTGTACCATCAACCATAATGGGATTAAGACTGGCTATTGTTTTTATACCGGCCGGCCTGGTAATTTCACTAACTTTTTTCATCATGGGTATTGGGCCAGCGGTCAAAAGGTAGTCTATTGTTTTCTTTTGAGAGATAATTTTAGAAAGGATATCTGTATTAAATCCTTTTTCCCCTTTACTACCATCGTCTGTCGTAATGTAAATCTCATCGCTGATATCTGTCATCTCTTTTTCAAGTATCAAAAGACTGGCTGTCCTTGCCCCTAAAATGGTTATTAGTTTATTGCCTGCGGTCTTAAAGGCTTTTGCCATCCAATATACAAAAGCAGCCCCTACACCTCCTACAACTATACATACACAACCGTATGTTTCTATTGTTATGGGATTACCGAGAGGACCTGTTACATTAAGGATTTCTTCTCCTTGTTTCAGTAATCCGAGTTTTGTAGTGGAAGTGCCTACTTCCTGAAAGATGATAGTGATAGTGCCTTTTTCAGGAGCGGCGCCGGCTATCGTAAGAGGTATCCGTTCACCTTTCTCATCAACCCTCAATACAACAAACTGGCCTGGCTTTGCCTTTTTCGATATCAGCATGTTGTCAATCTCTATCCTCTTGATTTTATCTCCCAGTATTTCTTTCTTAATTATTCGGTTCACCTGTTGTTACCCCTATTGAGTTTTTTCCCACCTTAAAAGACTGGTAACACTGCTTAAAGTACCTCCATCCTTAATCTCTTTTCTTATCCTGTTTTCTCTTTCAAGGACATCCATTGCCCTGTTGGCTATTTCAGCTACCCTATCTTTGGGTACAACTGCAACACCATCAGAATCTCCTAATATCCAGTCATCAGGATGCACAGTCTGACCTCCTACTTTTATTGGGACGTTGATTTCCCCAAAACCTTTAGGTTCTCCTGCTTCTGGACAGATAAATTTTGCAAATATCGGGTATTTTAACCTTCTCACCTCTTCAATATCTCTAACCCCTCCGTAGATGACAACCCCGGCTATCTTTTTTGTTATTGCGCTATAAGTAGCAAGCTCTCCCCATACAGCAGGAGGAACTCCTCCTGCATCTATTACTATGATAGAACCTTCGTCTGCTATATCTATTGCCTCTACAGGTTTTGCCCAATCTCCAGGGTATGTCCGCACAGTTATTGCCCTTCCGCTAATTTTGCATTTTTCTTTCAACACAGGAAACACATCTCTTATCCAGCCCTGTCTGTGCATCGCATCGGTAAGATTTGCGCTGGATATTTGCTTAAAAACACGTTCTATGTCCTCTATAGAAGCCCTTTTATAAAGCTGTGTTGCCACAGGACACTTATCGTTAAGGGCCTTCTGAAGGTTTTTTACTGCATCTCCGACTTTTTCTGACTTTGTCACGGATCCACCAACAATAAGTATAGAAGCCCCTGCGCTGACTGCTTCTACAATATTTTCAGAGTTAATCCCACCTGCTATTGCTACAGGGATATTAACAGATGCAGATATCTTTTTCAGCAGGCTAAACTCTATATTGCCTGTCATCTGGTTGTCTATGGGAATATGCACTCCTATGTAATGGACCCCAAGAGATTCAACAGCCCTGGCCCGTTCAGGACAGGCGAATGTTTCCATCAGGTCCACCATAACTTTACCTCCATAATTTACCGCTGCTTCAACGGCTTGTCTTATAGTGGTATCCGAAGCAGCGCCCATTACCACTACTATGTCAGCTCCTGCTTTGAACGCCATTTCTGCTTCAATCCTTCCTGTATCCATTATCTTCATATCGGCAATAATGGTACTATCTGGAAACTCTTTTTTTAGCGCCCTGACTGAATTTAGTCCTTCTGATTTTATCAGGGGTGTTCCTGCCTCTATCCATGTGATACCTTCTTTCACTGCTTCTCTTGCGACTTTTAATGCCCTTTCAATTTCGGTAAAATCAAGGGCAACCTGAATCAACGGAAATTCTTTTTTTTGTTGTGACACTTTACCTCCATGGCACATTAATGGTGAAAATTGTTTTTATTATTCTTTCTGCATTTGTTCTTTGTTATAAATGTCTTATTAACACCGTTAACCCTTTTATACCATGCCTTGTCTACCATCTTCCCTATCAGATATATACCCATTGCTCCCACTTCACGACAGTCATTTTCATCTTCAGGCGGGATTAAAGGATTGAACTCATCACCTTCATCAATAATTTCCACTTCCACATAGGCTTCTTTATTTCCCCAGATAATCTTCAATTCGGATTCTTTCTTATGGGAATGTAAAATGATGCAGGAACAAATCTCGTCTATTACAAGCATCAGCTCCCATGTCTTCTTGAAACTCAGTCTTGAAGCCAGGCTTCTTTCCTGAATGAAATCAGAGATAGGTTCAAGACTCCCATACTGCTTTTCTATGACAAGATAATCGTAATTTTCCCTACTCATGTATGCAACTTTTGTATATAAACGTTTTCAATCCTATCAACCATCTTGTACACAGGATAAAGGTCTTCTACCCTCTTTCTGCCTTTCTGTCCCATTATATAAGAAACCTGAGGATTTTTCAAGAGCCACACTAATTTTTCTCTTAGTTTTTTTTCATCCATAGGAGGAATCAAAAACCCTGTTTCACCATCTATAACCAGTTCTTTAGAACCATCAATATCAAAAGCCACGACGGCTTTCCCGCCAGCAAAACCCTGGGCAACAGCTTTTGGTAATCCTTCCCGCAAACTTGTGTGTGCAAGAATATCCATTGCCGCTACAAACTCTGGTATTGTTTCAGGAGGAACCAATCCTGTAAAAATCACCTTTTCGGCAATACCTTTTTCTTGTGCATATTTTTTCAGAGGTTCTTTTAAAATCCCGTCCCCCACAAGAAGTAACCGTGCCTCAGGAAACTCTTGTGCAATATCTACAAACGCCCTCATAAGGTGTTCCTGTCCTTTCAGGTGGTAAAGCCTGCCAATCATCCCTATAACCTTCTGCTCTGGCGTGATTCCAAGTTTTGTTCTTATGGCATCCCTTCTGTTACTAGCATCCAGATATGGTTGAACCTCAAACCCGCTATAAATAACAGAATACTGCTTCTGCTTGCCTATACCTGCCCTGAGAGATTTTTCTTTCATTACCTCGCCCACACATATAAAGTGGTCTGTAAAGGCAGCAGCTATTTTCTCAGAGGTTATGTAGATGAAATTCAAAAAAGGGTTCTGAAACTCGTGGAACGAAAGTCCGTGTACTGAATGGATAACTATAGTGTCTCTTTTAGCAACTTTTGCGGCTATTCGTCCAAGGATACCTGCTTTTGCGCTGTGGGTGTGAACTATATCATACCTTTTATGTCTAAAAATACCTACCAGTTTGATAAACACAAGCACGTCAAGCACAGGATTTATCTCTCTTACCATCTGCTTTATGATAATAAGAGATATGTTTTTACTTTTTATGCTTTCTTCAAGAGAGCCTTCAGGTCCAGTAGAAGGCCCGCTTATAAGCTCAACCTCATACCCTTTTTTAATAAGACCTTGCACAGTAAATATCGTATTTTCCTGGGCCCCTCCAACAATCAGTCTTGTGATAACATGGCATATCTTCATATTAAAATTGTCGTCTTTCCTACGGGCTACTTTTACTATTCATATTTCCCCTATACTGGTATCTGGACCACCTTTGACTCTTACAAATATCCTTACACCTTTCGTGTGTATTTCTATCTTGTCAAGGTCAAAATCATCAGGGAGTATCCTTATATGGGCAATATTGTTATGAGGGATAAGGATGATACGTTTCTCACTGTCAATATCAACAGGGTTTATACTCCCTTTGCTGATAAGAATCCCTTTGCCTTCAAGCATCAACCAGTTTTCTGTAAACTTGAGAGCCTTTCCTATGAAAACCCATATTCGTTGTTCAGCATAGTGTTTCTGAAAACGCACCTTTAATATTTTGCCTTCTATCATGTTTATCTCCTGTTACCTTATATAGCATTCTTTCACATACTTTAACATAATCTGCTGCAATACATTAAAGTCTTCATCTGTCACAACAGGATACGAAAGACATCTTTCATCAATAACATTAGAAGGAACAAAATGCTGGAGATAATGAACCTTTGCATCTTTTATCATACTGCCGATTAGTTCAAAATCATCTTTTTGTAACAGTGGAAAAACAACGGTTGTTTTAAATTCGTGAGGTATGCCGGAACTTTTCAATAACTCAATGCTATTTTCTATTGTCTTTGTGTCTACCCTGACACCTGTTAAAATCTCATATTTTTCAACAGGCGCTTTCACATCCATGGCTATATAATCTACAAGTTTTTCCTCTATTAGCATTGTTATTGTATCAGGCATGGTGCCATTGGTATCCAGCTTGACACAATAGCCCATCTGTTTTACATGTTTCAGAAAATCTGCCAGTCCTTCCTGTAGACAGGGTTCTCCTCCTGTAACAACAACTCCCTGTAGATACTGTATCCTTTTTTTTAAAAAAGAGAGCACTTCATCTGTAGAAACAACAGGCAAGAATTTTTCAGGTAATACAATCTGTGGGTTATGACAGTAAGGACAACGTAGATTGCATCCCTGCGTAAAAACTATGCAACTCAGCTTATCAGGATATTCTATCAGTGAAGTTTTCTGCAAACCGCCTATTTTCATTTCAAGATATAATTTTTCCTCAATTTGAATTCTGCTACTTTCCCTTTGTTCCACTGATTAACAGGTCTAAGGTAACCAACCACCCTTGAATAAATTTCTGTTTCCCTCTTGCATTTGTCACAAACAGGCACCCCCCCTTTTATGTATCCGTGTTCAGGACAGATAGAAAATGTCGGGGTTATTGTAAAATAAGGGAGCTTGAACTTCTGGCAGATAATCTTTACAAGGTTTTTTAGTCCAGTAGTAGTGTTTATCTTTTCGCCTGTGTAGATGTGGATAACAGTGCCTCCTGTATATAATGACTGCATCTCATCCTGTAACTCAAGGGTTTCAAAGATATCGTCGGTATAATTAACCGGCAGGTGTGTGGAATTGGTGTAAAAAGGTTCTGCGCCATTGTTATAATCTTCCTGGTTGGCACAGATAATTTCAGGGAATTTTGTCTTGTCTATTTTTGCCAGTCTATAACTGGTACCTTCAGCAGGAGTCGCTTCCAGGTTATAATTGTTTCCTGTTTCTTCCTGAAACTCTACTAGCCGCTTTCTCATAAACTGCATAATTTCCACAGAAAATTTCAGGCCCTTTTCAGTACCTATGTTTTCACCTAATAGATTCAGACACGCTTCGTTCATCCCTATCAGTCCGATGGTTGAAAAGTGGTTCATCCAGTACCTGCCAAAACGTTCTTTGACATTTCTGAGATAAAACTTTGAATAAGGATATAGGTTGTCGTCTGTAAGTTTTTCTATTATCTTCCTTTTTATCTCTAACGATTCTTTGGCTATGAGCATTAGATTATCAAGCTTTGCCAGAAATTCTTCTTTTGTGTTTGCCAGGTATCCTATCCTCGGAAGATTGATCGTAACCACTCCTATACTTCCAGTTAAAGGATTTGCCCCAAAAAGGCCACCACCCTTTTTTCTTAATTCCACAGTATCTAACCTTAACCTACAACACATACTTCTTACATCATCAGGGTTCATATCTGAATTGATGAAGTTACTGAAATAAGGTATTCCATACTTTGCAGTAACCTGCCACAACAGTTCCATGTTAGGGTTATCCCAGTCAAAATCCTTGGTGATATTATATGTGGGTATAGGAAATGTAAAAACCCTGCCTTTGGCATCTCCTTCTAACATTACTTCCAGAAAGGCCTTGTTGAACATATCCATTTCTTGCTGGAAGTCTTTATAAACAGCATCTTTAACTTCTCCTGCAATGACCACAGGCTGTTGCCGGTAAATTGAGGGGATTGTCAGGTCTAATGTCAAGTTTGTAAAAGGGGTCTGAAATCCCACCCGTGTGGGGACATTAACATTAAAGAGAAATTCCTGGAGTGACTGTTTTACCTCCTTATAACTTAAACCATCGTATCTTATGAAAGGTGCCAAAAGAGTATCAAAGTTTGAAAAAGCCTGGGCGCCTGCGGCTTCCCCCTGCAGGGTATAGAAAAAGTTTACAATCTGCCCCAGCGCGGTCCTGAAATGCTTTGCAGGTTTGCTTTCAACCTTCCCTGTGGCTCCTTTGAACCCCATAGTAAGCAGATCCTGCAGATCCCATCCAACGCAATAAACCGAAAGACATCCGAGGTCATGTATATGCAGATCGCCGTTGATGTAAGCAGAGCGAACTTCTGGTGGGTATATGCTGTTAAGCCAGTAAGTTTTCGTTACCTCTGATGCCACATAATTGTTAAGCCCTTGTAAAGAGAAACTCATATTACTGTTTTCGTTAACCCGCCAGTCTTTCTTATTCAGATACTGGTTTACAAGGTCAAGATTTGCCTTTGTAGTGATTTCTCTTAGTTTTGAGTGTTGGTCCCTATAAATAATGTAGGCTTTAGCAGTTTTTTTATAAGGAGAGGTAAGTAACACATCTTCCACTATATCCTGGATCTCTTCAACAGACGGTATTTTATCACCTATAATATCTATTGCAAGGTCAAGAACCCTCAAGGTAAGTTTTTTTGCCACATCAAGTCCGAATTCTCCTGTGGCAAGACCTGCTTTATGTATAGCAGCCGATATTTTGTTTGCATCAAACCTGACTACTGTTCCGTTTCTCTTTTTTATTCTGTCAAACATCGTAGTTTCCTCTTATTATGAAAGTTATAAATTAAACTGTTTGGACTTCAAAATGTACTATCTGAAGCCTGCCATTTTTATTTATGTTAACAAAACCACAAGCAAAAGTCAAGTTTTTTTCCCTTGCCTGTTAGTCTCCCCCCTGTGGTCATCGCAAGGAGCAACAGCGACGAAGAAACGACAAAGGGCGTCGGATTGCCACGCACGAAACGTTCGTAATGACCGTCTTGGGAAG
This sequence comes from uncultured bacterium, assembly GCA_964650875.1. Classification (GTDB taxonomy): domain Bacteria; phylum Ratteibacteria; class UBA8468; order B48-G9; family JAFGKM01; genus JALNXB01. The sequence goes on along the minus strand of CAZYYF010000039.1, from coordinate 1,351 downwards.
GGGGGAAAAAAGGTTTACTGTTTAATTTTAGGCAACAATAGAGTAAAATAAAGATAAAGGAGCCAAAATCATCGACAAAAAGCTAAAAAAAATAACCAGCATACTGGAATTAAAAAAAGGTGAGGATATAAAAGTCCTGTATGTGGGCAACCAGACCTGGATAACCGATTATTTTGTCATAGTTTCGGGCAATTCGGTTATCCATACAAAAACTCTCGCGGAAACACTTCTGGAAAATTTCAAGGAAAAAGCAATCTCGGTTGAAGGGATGAACGATGGAAAGTGGATATTGATAGACTATGATGAGATTATTATCCATATATTTCTCCCTGACACCAGAGCACTGTATAACCTGGAAAAACTCTGGGCAAACATCTAATACGAATTCGCATTCAAAATGATAGTGTTGAATGCGAAGGGCAGTATTATAACGGTTCTAATTTAAGGATAGAGTAAGGCGACGATGAAATAGGCCAGCAGAAACAACACCACATAACAAGGAATTTAAGGTAAATGTATTGATATGGGGAAAAAACTGGATTTTGTGAAAAAAAGAGATGGCAGGATTGTACCGTTTAACAAACAAAAGATAGCCGACGCCATATTTAAAGCGGCTCAAAGCCTTGGAGGGCAAGACAAATATCTTGCAGAAGACCTTGCTGAAGCTGTCAGGCTTTACCTTGTGAAAGAGTGCGAAAAAGATATCCCTTCTGTTGAGGATATACAGGACATAGTTGAAAGGGTGCTGATAAAGACAGGCCATGCAAAAACTGCAAAGGCTTATATTCTTTACAGAGAAAAAAGGGCCAGAATACGAAAGATGAGAGAAGGTGTAATGCCTGAAGGTCTAGAACAAATAGCAAACAATCGGCAGAATTTTATCAGAGATATCAATCTTTCAGTAAGAGAAAGCAGTGATAATATAAGTCTGTGGAACAAAGAAAAGATTATAGAGGCACTTGTGAAAGAAACAGGTCTGTCAAGAAATATCTCTGAAGTTATCGTGGGAGAGGTAGAAGAAGATGTCCTGACTTCTAAAATGAAACAACTGTCTTCTTCCATTATCCGGGAGCTTGTTAATGCAAAGCTTATTGCCTACGGATTTGAAGAAGAACGAAACAGGCATACAAGACTTGGTGTTCCTGTTTATGATATCAAACAGTTGTTTGAAGAATCTGTTTATCTCCCAGACGAGCTGTCATTAAAACTCGGAAGGCACATAAAGAAAGAATTTGCCCTTTTAAGTGTTATCCCGGATAAGGCTGTAGAAAAACACCTTACAGGAGATATACATATATATAATCTTGAAGGTATAGATAAGTTTTATTCTCTTACGATTACCTTAGAAGAA
>CAZYYF010000038.1:0-9861 GCA_964650875.1 uncultured bacterium | reverse complement strand
AGTTTAAGACAAAATTTGGGGTGGAAGTGGAAAAAGGTATCCCCAAAATAGCATATAAAGAGACTATTACTTCTACTGCTGACGCAGAAGGAAAGTTTAAAAAACAATCTGGAGGTAAAGGCCAGTATGGACACTGTTTCATAAAAATAGAACCTCTTCCAAGAGGAGCGGGTTTTGAGTTTGTTGATGAAATAGTGGGAGGTGCTATCCCGAGGAATTTCATACCTTCTGTGGAAAAAGGCATTAGAGAAACCCTGAAAAAAGGAATCATTGCTGGTTTTCCAATCGTTGATATAAAAGTAAGGCTTTATGATGGCACCTACCATACAGTTGATTCTTCTGACATCGCTTTTCAGATTGCCGGTTCTCTGGCGCTACAAAAGGGATTCCAGCAGGCAAATCCTATCTTACTTGAACCGATAGTCAACGTGGATATCAGCGTACCTCAGGAGTTAATTGGAGATGTTATAGGTACGGTTAATTCCAAGAGAGGTAAAGTACTTGATATGAGCGGGACAGGTAAAAGACAGGTTATAAAGGCTCAGGTTCCTCTGGCTGAAATGGCAAACTATACAAATGAACTGCGGTCCATAACAAGCGGTACTGGTACTTACACTATGGTATTTTCACACTACGAGGTTGTGCCTGCCCATATTGCTCAGAAAATTATAGAAGAGAGAAAAAAAGAAAAGGAATCCAAGGAGAATTGAATATGCAAAAGGTTTCAGTAGAAGGGATTATTCTTGACCTGTTGACCAATGCACCTGTGCTTATCCTCAAAAATGAAAAAGGCAAAGTGCTGCCCATCTCTATAGGGATATTTGAAGCATATGCAATACTGGCTGTATTTGAAAAAACTTCAATTCAAAAAAGGCCACTAACACATGATTTGATAAAAAGCTTAATCAACAGCCTGTCTGCTGAATTTTTAAGATTAGAAATACATTCACTTAAAAACGGGGTTTATTATGCCAATCTTATTATATCTACCGGGGATAAGCAGCAGAAGATTGACTGTCGTCCCAGCGATGGAATCGCCGTAGCCCTAAGGTTTCAAGGAGATATATTTGTTGCTGATAATCTGCTGGAAGAAACCCGGTCTGTTACATATGGCAAGGGTACGAAATTTTTCAAAACAGGAAGGTCTGATGCACCTATAAGTGAAGCAGAAGCTGAGAATATGAGAAAGACACTTGATAGTATGAGCGCAGAGGAATTCTGGAAGGAAATAATGGAGAAATAAATAGACACATCTAATACGAATTCGCATTCAAAATGATAGTATTGAATGCGAAGGTAGTATTATAACGGTTTGGATTTAAGGATAGAGCAAGGCGACGCTATATCTTTGAAGATGAATTGGTATAAAAATAAGGCAAAGGAGGAACATTATGTCAGGACATTCTAAATGGCACAGTATCAAACACAAGAAGATGGCTACTGATGCTAAACGTGGCAAGATGTTTACTAAATTTATAAGAGAAATCATGATGGCTGCTAAAATGGGAGGTGGAAATCCTGATACCAATCCTCGTCTACGGATAGCCATAGAAAGGGCAAAATCGTTTAATATGCCAAACGACAATATCCAGAGAGCCATTAAGAAAGGTTCCGGGGAAGAGGGGGGAGTAACATTTGAACAGGTTACCTATGAAGGATATGGTCCTGGAGGAGTCGCTCTTTTTGTAGAGGTTTTAACAGACAATAAAAATCGTAGTGCCTCGGAAATAAGGTCTATTTTTTCCAAGCATAACGGGAATTTAGCAGGGGCAGGCAGTGTTGCATGGCTATTTGAACGGAAAGGTATTATTAATGTCAACAAGAATAAGATAGGGGAAGATGATCTTATGGAAATTGTGCTTGATGCAGGCGCACAAGATATGACTCTTGAAGGTGATGTCTATGAAATAACAGTAATGCCTGAAAATTTTGAGACTGTAAAGAATGCGCTTATTGAGAAAAAGATAGATATTGCTGATGCAAATATTTCTCTTGTTCCCAAAACAACTGTTAGGGTTGAAGGAAAATCCGCTGAACAGGTGCTCAAACTGCTTGAAGCGCTTGAAGACCATGATGATGTGCAAAACGCATATGCCAATTTTGATATATCGGATGATGTTCTTGAAAAAGTAGAGGCAGAATAAAAGAGATGAAGATACTGGGAATAGACCCTGGAATCAAGAGGGTAGGATATGGACTGATAGAAAAGCTCAGTGGAAATAACAAACAACAGGTTTTATGTTCAGGAATAATTTTCCCTCCTGTTAAGGCAACATACCAGGCAAAACTTGAATTTATACTGAAAAAATTTGACAGGCTGATTGAAGATATCCAACCTGATATTGTTGCCATAGAGGAAATATTTCTGGGTAAAAATGTGCAGGTTACACTTAAAATAGGACAGGTAACTGGCATGTTAATTGGAACGTCTCTGAGAAAAGGTATTCCGTTTGTACTGCTCCCTGCCAGAGAGGTAAAACAGAACATTACAGGTACAGGTGCCGCTACAAAAGAACAGGTTCGTTTTATGCTGGAACATATAACCGGATATAAAGATTTCGAAAAGATGGATGAAAGCGACGCTGTAGCAGTGGCAGTATCATACATAACCCATAAAAGAGAAGATGATATATTACATTCAAGGTAAGATTGTCTATAAGTCTCCTGCCAGAGTAGTCATAGAAAATAACGGCATAGGTTATTCCCTCAATATTTCTATAGAAACTTCGCGCGTACTTGGAGAAGAAGGAGAAGAAACTACCTTGTTTACCTTTCTCCAGGTAAAAGAAGAGGAAGTTCTTTTGTACGGATTTGCCACAGAAGAAGAAAGACAGATGTTCCAGATTCTTCTGTCTGTTCCAGGCATAGGACCTAAGGTAGCGCTACGTATCCTATCAGGTATGAATATAAGTGAGCTGTATAATGCTATTGTTGCGGAAGATATCACTTTTTTTACAGGTATACCTGGTGTAGGCAGGAAGATTGGAGAACGTCTTATCGTTGAACTTAAACAACGGGTTGAAAAACTACCTGTTTTACCAGAACAACAGAAGGTGGACAACAGGGAAATATTTTCCAGCGCGGTTGAGGCTTTAATAGTTCTCGGGTATAAAAGAAAAGAAGCGGCTTCTGTTGTCAACAGGATAATAAAAGAAAATAGCAACGTTGCAATAAGTATAGAGGATATTATAAAACAAGCGCTAAAAAAAGGATAACCTTAAATGAAGGATGAAAGAATAACTTCTTCCTCGCCTGTAAACGAAGATGTAAACTATGACAATGCTTTGAGGCCAAAAGGTTTTTCTGAATTCGTAGGGCAGAAAAAGGTCAAGGATAACCTTGAGGTTTTTATAAAGGCTGCGAAAGACAGACACGAAGTGCTTGACCATGTGCTTTTTCACGGACCTCCTGGTATAGGGAAAACCACTCTATCTTATATTATAGCCAATGAAATGAATGTCAACATAAGGGCTACTTCTGGCCCCATCATAGAAAAAGCCGGCGACCTTGCAGGCATTCTTACAAACCTTGAACAGGGAGATATACTCTTTATAGATGAGATCCATAGGTTGCCAAGAAATATAGAAGAATATCTTTATAGTGGCATGGAAGATTTTTGTATAGATATTATGATAGGCGAAGGGCCGAAGGCTAGGTCTGTCAAGATACCCATAAAACATTTTACTCTTGTAGGTGCAACCACAAGAGTTGGACTTATTACCTCTCCGTTAAGAAACAGGTTTGGTATTATACACCGGCTTGATTATTATACAACAGATGAACTTGTCAGTATCATAAATAGGTCAGCCACTCTTATCAATGTAGAGATAACAAAGGAAGGCGCTACAGAGATTGCCAGAAGAGCGAGAGGTACTCCGAGGGTGGCTAATAGGTTGTTAAGGCGGATTAGAGATTACGCTCAGGTAAAAGGTAGCGGCATTATTGACAGAGAAATATCTGCCCTTGCTCTTAACAAAATGGATGTTGATGAAGAAGGTTTAGACGAAATGGATAAGAAGATACTTGAAGTCATTATAAAGAAATTTTCAGGCGGTCCAGTGGGGTTAAAAAGCCTATCTATAGCCGTTGGTGAAGAGTCTGATACTATAGAAGAGGTGTATGAAAGTTTTCTTGTAAGAAAAGGTTTTTTAAAAAGAACCCCTCAGGGCCGGGTTGCAACTGAGATAGCCTATAAACATATGGGTATGAATACGCCCGGAGAACACGAAAACAAACTCTTCTGATGATGCTTAAAGCCATAAACCTAAAGAAAAGTTTTGGTCAAACGATTGCAGTTAAGGATGTTTCTATCTATGTAGCGCCGGGAGAAATAGTTGGTTTGCTCGGACCTAATGGAGCAGGCAAGACAACCACTTTTGAAATGGTTGTCGGTTTTCTTCCGCAGGATAGAGGATCTATCCTGCTTGGTGACAAAGATATATCCTGGTTGCCCGTATGGCAGAGGGCACGTGCTGGAATACTATACCTTCCCCAGGAAATTGCCCTTTTTAACAAACTGACAGTTGAAGACAACCTTCGTATTATCCTAGAAGAGTATTATAAGGATGAAGAGAAAATACAAGAAATTATTTCACATTATCTTAAAAAGGTAGGACTTTACCAACTACGTAGGCATATTGCAGGAACCCTTTCCGGAGGAGAGAAAAGAAGGCTTGAGATAGGAAGAAGTCTAACACTTAATCCGAAATTTTTTCTGTTAGATGAGCCTTTTTCTGGTATTGACCCTAAAACTGTTTCTGAATTGCAGGACACCGTAGTTGCTCTTAAAAAAGAGGGCATCGGCATATTGTTAACCGACCATAATGTCAGAGATACTCTTAAAATTACAGATAGGGCTTATCTCATCTATAAAGGAGAGATACTTATTGAAGGAACCACAAAAGATATCCTTGAACATCCTGATTCAAGAAAAGTCTATTTTGGAGAAAAATTTGAGATATGAAGAAAGTAGTGGACCTAAAACATGAGTTCATACCTGTACATATAGCCATTATAATGGATGGAAATGGAAGGTGGGCACAGAAAAGAGGTCTTCCGCGCATCATGGGTCACAAACAAGGGCTGAAGGCTGTAAGACAGGCAGTAAAAGTCGCGGACGACTGCGGAGTAAAATATCTTACGCTATATGCCTTTTCTTCTGAAAATTGGAAAAGACCCAGGGATGAAGTCAGATTTCTTTTCACTCTTATGGCGCACCAACTCCAGAAAGAAAGTAGACCACTGCACAGAAAAAATGTCAGGGTAAGGTTTATCGGCAGGAGACATCTTTTACCTGAATCTCTCAGAAAAGTTATGGATGAGGTAGAAAATCTTACATCTATCAATACAGGGCTTACTCTTGTGCTTGCTATTAATTATGGCGGCAGACAGGAAATAGTAGATGCAGTTTCACGTATAGCAAAAAAGTGTGTTGTGGATGATATTAACGAACAGATGGTAGGCAAACATCTTTATACCTTTGATATGCCTGACCCTGACCTTATTATAAGAACTTCCGGTGAAAAAAGGCTCAGTAATTTTCTCCTGTGGCAGTGTGCTTACAGTGAACTGTATTTTACACCTGTTCTGTGGCCTGACTTTCAAAAGCGGGATTTTATGAAAGCGCTTCTGTCTTACCAGAAAAGGAAAAGGAAATTCGGAGGCATCTGCATATGAAAACAGAAAAAAGTTCCCGAAACAAAATAAGGTTTGGTGTTGTCGGAATACTTGGTTATTCGCGTAGCCATATAGGACAGATACAGTCGGCACAGGATGCTGGATATCCTGTGGAATTATCTGCGGACTTTGCCTATATGAGGGAAAAGAACGAAAAACAGGTGGCAGAACTTGAGGCTCGTGGAGTAAAAATTGTCAATAGTTACGATGAACTTCTTGAGATGAAAGATGTCCTTGATTGTATAACACTGCCTGTAGGAACCCCGCTTCATATGCCTATGGGAGTCAAGGCGCTTGAATCTGGTTTCCCTGTTTATCTTGAAAAACCCGTAGCAGGAGCGATACAGGATGCTGATAGGCTTGTGCAGGCTGAAATAAAGGCAGGCAAAAAACTTTTCATAGGATACCAGCTATGTTTTCAGCCTATTATATGGCAGCTGAAAAGAAGGCTGCTTGATGGAGATATAGGAAGGATAAAAAGGATTGTCGTTGTTTGTTATACTCCACGTACCAAATCCTATTTCAACCGTAATTCATGGGCAGGCAGACTTGCGATAAACGGGACGGTTGTGTTAGATTCTCCACTTAATAATGCAAACGCTCATTATATAAACCTTGCCCTCTTTTTAGCTGGCAAGGAAGTTGACCAAAGCGGATGTCCTTGTTATGTTGATGCCCAGCTCTACAGAGCCAACGATATAGAATCTGCGGATACCGTATCTCTAAAGGTTATCACAGAGCAAGAAGTTGAAATTGTATGGGTATCTTCCCATGCATGTAGTATTTCAAAAGGGCCCCGTATAAGGATAGAGGGAAGTAAAAAAATTATCAGTGCAGACTATGGACTGCCAGATAAAACATGGAGGGAAATTCCATCAGGAACGGCTGTTGTTGAGGATAAATGGGGTTCTGTCAATCCTTTTGTACAGGTAGCGAAGTGGCTGCAAGGTGATAAAACAATTCCCGTCTGTGATATGAAGATTGCACGGGCTCAGACACTTGTCGTCAATGCAGCCCATATGGCTGCTGATGTGACAAAAATCTCAGATAGGTATATAAAAGCAATTGTACAGGAAGATGGCGATATCCTTCTATCTATAACCGGAATGGATGAAATCCTTGATATCTGCTACGAGAAAGGGTGTATGGTCTCTGAGTCCGGACTTGCACCGTGGAGTGTACCTGCTGGCAGAGTCGATGCAAGAAATCTAACATACTTCATATTGCCAGGTAGTCACTTAAAAGGAAACTAATACGAATTCGCATTCAAAATTATGTAAATATTCACTCAACCACGTTATTGGGAGGGAGCGGAGGGGTTACCACGTCATAAAAAGCATTCCTCGCAATGACAACACAAGGATAGAGCAAGGCTACGGCAAAATCGGCGATGAGGCATAGTGATAGTATGTTGACGAAGCCGATGAGGAAGTCAACGACGCTATATCTTTGAAGACGAATTGGTATGATTACTACAAACATAATAAAACTATCATTCTCAAACATCCCAGGTGGGCGAGCCTGTGAACCTACTTGCGTGGCAGAAAGTTCTCAGTTAACCTTGTGTATCTTCTTTCCCTTGAAGTGAAGAGAGAAACAGAGAGTATTTTTCAAATGAAAAACATTGTAGTTCTTGGCAGTACAGGAACAATAGGCAAGAATACCCTGAATGTTGTCAGAAAAAAAAATAGACAATGGCATGTGTTAGGGCTTGCCTGTCGTGAAAACAAACATCTGTTAGATGAGCAAATAACAGAGTTCAGCCCGGATTTTGTTTATATTGAAAGCAAAGACGTAGGTTTTGAGAAAAAGTTCCCAAAGACATGTTTTTTCCATGGACCTCAGGGGATAGAAGAACTTATTTCAGTCAAAAACATAGACCTTGTGATATATGCCATTCCAGGCATCAGTACACTTAATGCTTTTATCGCCTCAATAAAAAAAGGACATAGAATAGGACTTGCGACCAAGGAGATTATGGTTGTGGCAGGGCAACTGATTACCAGACTTGCTCAAGAATACCATGCGGTTATTCTGCCTGTTGATAGTGAGCATAACGCCATATTTCAAGCGCTCATTGGTGAAAAAAAAGATACTATACGCAAAGTCTATCTTACAGCGTCAGGTGGACCTTTTAAGGGGAAAAAAGTAATTTCCCCTACAATCCAGCAGGTGCTCACACATCCTGTGTGGAACATGGGCAAAAAAATCACGGTTGATTCTGCCACTATGCTCAACAAGACATTTGAGATTATTGAGGCACATCATCTTTTTTCCCTTCCTGCTGAAAAACTTGATGTGCTGATGCATCCCGAAGCAGTGATACACGGGATGGTGGAGATGATAGACGGTACCATAAAAGCCATATGCTCTATGCCAGATATGAAATATCCTATAACTTTTGTGATGGACTATCCGAGAAGAAAAGATGTTGTATGGGAGAGAATAGATTTCCGAAATATAAGAAGTTTTACCTTTGAACCTGCTGACAGGAACTCCAGGTGGTTTTCTCTCGCGATGAAAGCGATAGAGCAACAGGGTTCATTTCCGGTTGTCCTTAACAGCGCCAATGAAGTAGCTGTAGACAATTTTCTTCGTGGAAATCTGGATTTTAATCATATTGTTGACATAACAGAACAGGTGATATCCCTACATCAATACAAAAAAAATCTCACTATAAAGGACATCTTTGAAATAGATAGATGGGCAAAGAACAAAGCAGTGGAGGTTATAACAAAAGAAACAAAGATGGCAAAGGAGAGAAGATGATATTATCTATTGTTGCTGTTGTTATTATGTTTTCAGTTATTATACTGGTGCATGAATGGGGCCATTTTTTCTTTGCAAAAAAGGTTGGAATCAGGGTTGAAAAATTTTCTCTCGGTTTTGGACCAAAGATTTTTTCTGTAAAAAAAGGAGATACTGTTTACCAGGTATGCCTTATACCCTTTGGGGGGTTTGTGAAGATGGCAGGTGAAGAGTTCCAGGAAAAGAATGAGATCCAAAAATGGGAATATATGGGCAAAAGTCCTGGACACCGCGCGCAGGTAATTGTTGCAGGTTCTTTGAATAATCTTCTACTCGGGTTAGTCCTTCTTGTGCCTGTTTTCATGCTTGGAGTTCCTGGTTATGAAGGTACTAAGATAGGTTCTTTTGTTAAAGGACTGCCTGCTGAAAAATCAGGTTTGATGGTTGGAGACCAGGTTCTTGAGGTTAATGGTAGACCGTGCAAGGAGTGGACTGATGTTATCATCATTATAAAACAGGAGATAGAAAAGGATGTGACAGCAGGTATACGACTAAAAGTCAAACGTAATGGGCAGGTGCTTTTTTTTAACATTACTCCGGCTCCTTATAATGAAAGCCAAGAGATATCCGGGGCAAGAGATTATAAAATCGGGATATCTCCTATGGAAACAATAGAAAGATATAGGTTCCCATCAGCCGTGAGAAGGGCATGGAAAGAGTTTTACAAGATGATATATGGAATATTTTTAGCGATGAAGATGCTTTTTACCCACCAGGTTTCTGCAAAAAACCTTGCAGGTCCCATAGGTATAGCCCAGTGGGGCGCAGAGATAGTTCACTATGGCCTGGGGAGATTCCTTTATTTCATGGCTTTTATAAGCGTAAACCTTGGAATAATCAACCTTATGCCTTTCCCAGTACTTGATGGAGGGCATCTATTCGGCATATGTGTTGAGAAGATTAGCGGTATAACTCCGAAACAGAAGACTCTTGAAGTAATACAGTATGTGGGATTCATATGCCTGGTTTTCCTTGCGCTTTATGTCACATGTAACGATATCATAAGGGTTTTGGAAAATATAGTAAAAAACCGATAGGCACAAAAAAGGTTTTGTATGAGAAAGATTACAAGAAAGGTAAAAGTGGGTATGATTGAGATAGGTGGGGATGCTCCCATCTCCATCCAGGGGATGACAAAGGTTGCCACCTCAGAGATACCTGGTCTATTGAAAGAATTCAGGAAAATAGTTTCATCTGGTGCGGAAATTATAAGGGTTGCTATTCTCAATGAAAAAGATGTAGACTCTATTCCTATCGTGAAGAAGAGTTTTGGTGTGCCTGTTGTGGCAGATATCCACTATCTGCCGGAGCTCGCCTTACTTTCCATAAGAAAAGGGGCAGACAAGATAAGAATAAACCCTTATAACATGGAGAAAA
>CAZYYF010000037.1:0-9933 GCA_964650875.1 uncultured bacterium | reverse complement strand
GCAGAAGCATTGCCGCCAGAATCGCTATGATGGCTATGACCACCAATAGCTCTATCAGCGTAAATCCACTCTTTCTTGGTCTCATTTTTTCTCACCTCCCTTGCTCTGCGGTAAATATTCAATGAACCCCATCCCGGGAATTCGGGTTCTTGTCTGCCTTTATACGATCCTCAAGGCAAACTGAGATTCAGTTTAGATGAAGTAACTTACTTTTATCGTAATGTATTATCTTCAAAAAGTCAAATTTTGTTATTGCAAAGTGATTATGTGACACTTTTTACCAGTCTCTATGACATAGGAATATGGGATTGCTCCCCAGGATGTCAGGCAGGTTACCCGACAAACATAAAAAAAATTGCAGACAATAATATTCGAAAGATTGAAAAAAAGCAGCAGTTTATAAATGAGGGAGACGTGGTTGACTGAGGAGTTACCTAATTCTTTATATAAATAAAATCTTCTAAAAGCAATTTCATTCTTTATCATATCATAGAAATTTTAATTCGCCATCAATAAATATTCTACACCAGATTTCAAAGCATAATAAGTTCCATAAACGAGATGTGTGATTAATTTTACCAGCAATATGTTGTTGAACCATTTGTTCTATAGACTTTTTTTCAAAAAAGCCCCTTTTAAACAACCTTTCACTTAAAAGTATACTTTTAAGATAATCTTTAAGTTTTCCCTCAAACCATTTACCAACAGGAAGACCAAACCCCATCTTTTGTCTTTGTAAAATTTCATCAGGCAAAAAACCTTTTAACTTTTTTTTCAAAATATATTTTGATGTTTTACCTTTAAATTTTAATTCAGGTGGGAAGGACGCAACTGTTTCAATAAATTTATGGTCGAGAAATGGACTTCTGACCTCAAGAGAATTTGCCATAGCAGCTATATCCATCTTAACAGTCAGGACTTCAGGTAGATACAAATGCTGGTCAGTATACATCATCTTTTCCAGAAGACTTATCCCACCTGCTTTTTCCCACATATTGCTAACGAAGGACAGTGCATCAACTTCTTTAAGTTGTTCTTTCATATAAGTTGAATATATTTCCTGCTTATATCCTGGTGCAAAAGATATAAGTCGTCTTGCATATGCATAATCATACCCATATTTTTCAGTTTCAGCCACCCATTGCCATATCCTGAAAAATGTGTTTGAAGGATGTTTCTCATATCCTTTCAGCAAGTAAGACAACACACTTTTTCGTATGCTCTGAGGAAATATATGGGTAAAGTTCACTATCTTTTCTAACAACAAAGTCTGCCAGTACCTGGTATATCCGGCAAGGTTTTCATCTCCGCCATCACCACTTAAAGCAACCGTAAGATATTTTTTCGTCTGACTTGCCATATAATAACTGGGAACCATAGAGGAATCTCCAAACGGTTCGTTATAATGCCAGATAAGTCTCGGAAGTATTTCAATAATATCAGGTTTAACAATAAACTCATAATGTTCAGTACCAAACCTCTGTGCTACTTTGCGGGCATAGGTGATTTCGCTGAAGTTTTTAACATCAAAATCTATGGAAAATGTCTTTACTTTTCTTGAAGACAGCCTGCTCATAATACCAACCACAGTTGAAGAATCTATCCCTCCTGATAGAAAAGCTCCAACCGGTACATCAGAAACCATACAAAGTTCAGTAGATTCTGTAAGTTTTTCCCACAAAAGTTCCGCATACTCCTCTTGTGTTTTGAAAACAACCTTTTTTGTAAAATCAACATCCCAGTATCTTTCATTTTTCGATATCTCACCATTTTTCCACACTAAGTAGTGAGCAGGAAGAATCTTTTTGATACCTTTGAAGATAGTATAAGGAGACGGCACTGCCTGATATGTTAGAAAAAGGTCTATGGCAAAGGGGTCTATTTCTTTCGTTACCTGAGGATGTAAAAGCAAGGCTTTTATTTCTGAGGCAAATACCAGACCATCAGGTATAACAGCATAAACCAGGGGTTTTTCTCCCAGACGGTCCCTTGCAAGAAAAAGCTCTTTTTTCTTATCGTCCCATATGGCAAAAGCAAACATTCCACGGATGCAATCAAGAGATTTGTCTCCCTTTTCCTCGTAGAGGTGCAATATTACCTCGTTGTCCGATGCGCTTTTAAATCTGTGTCCTTTCTTTTTGAGAAAATCTCTGATTTCTTGAAAATTATAAACTTCTCCGTTGCATACGAGAAAAAGAGTATTATCCTCGTTGGACATTGGCTGTTGTCCTGTATGCAGGTCTATTATTTTCAACCTTCTGTGTCCAAGTCCCGTTTTATTTTTGACAAGATACCCTTCTTCGTCGGGACCCCTGTAATCCATGACGCGGGTCATCCTGTGTAGAAGTTCCCTGTCAATTTCACCGTAACTGTTTATAATTCCGCATATAGCACACATGTAATTTTCCTGTTTCTTTATTGAGCCGATATACCTGTTTTAATAATCCGGCAGACGCAGGCTTAAGCCTGCGTCATTTCAGACCGTCGTATAATGCCTCATACTTCTTCACCATGTTTCGCAGGGACAGGTTCTTCTTTACAAATTCATAGCCGTTTTCACCCATTTTCTTTCTCAAACCAGCATCCTGCAAAAGACATAACATAGCGCCTGCAAGTTGCTGCGAATTTTTGGCAGACACGAGAAAACCCCTTATGCCGTTTGTTACAAGTTCTTTTGTACCTCCCACATTTGTACCTATCACGGGTTTTTTAAGTGCCATCGCCTCAATCAAAAGATTAGGCATACCTTCCCACAAAGAAGATAACACAACAACATCTGATATTTTTATCAGTTCTGGTAAGTCTTTCCTATATCCAGTAAAAATAACATATTCATTTAATCCCAGATGCTCTGTTCGCTGTAAAAGAATACTTTTTTTATCTCCCTGTCCTACAATAAGAAACTTTACATCTCTATAGGTTTTTATCACAATAGATGCCGCCTCCAGAAAATAATCCAACCCTTTTTCTGCACACAGTCTTCCGCCGGTAAGAATAACTTGCTCTTCTTGTTTTATCTCCAATTCTCTTCTGATATTTTCGTTATATTCTATTCTGTCATAAAACGATATATCTATTCCGTTATATATCACAGACAATTTACTGGCATACCTTCCCAGTACATTTTTATATCTATTGCTTACCTCATTTGAATTGCATATTATCCTTTCTGTGAATTTCGCCAACAACCTATCTATGAATAAGTGAAAAGGGGTCTTCCAGAAATCCATGCTCCTTTCAGACGCAACTATGATAGGAACTCTACTGATAATAGCGGCAAAGCGTCCCCATAAATTTGATGTGAACATAAACGTATGCAGGATATCAGGTTTTTCTTTCTTCATTATTCTTATGAGTCTCACCATGAAAAAGATATCCAGCTTCCATTTTTTGTCAGCTATATGAACCTTGGTAACCTCTTCAAAATCCCTCTTCATCCTCCCGCTCCTCAAAGATATCAGGACGGGACAGAATTTCTTCCTGTCTAGGTTTTTAATAAGCAGGTAGAGCTGTTTCTCTGCACCTCCTGTTTCAAGCGTTCCTATCACATAGCATATCTTAACCATATCAACTTTTATCCATCAGTTTATTATACAAATGAATTGTATTGTTTATTGTTTTTTCCCAACTGAAAAATTTTGCCCGCTGCAATCCTTTTTCCATCATATCCTGTTGTATATTTTCATCAGCAAGAATCCTATTAATTGCAGCCGATATCTCTTCTACACTGTATGGGTTAACAAGAATAGCGGCACCACCTGCGATCTCGGGCATTGCTGTAATGTTAGATGTAATAACAGGACATCCACAAACCATTGCTTCAAGCACAGGTAGCCCAAAGCCTTCATATAAGGAAGGGAATATAAATGCTTCTGCTAGGTTATAAAAATATACCAATTCTGTAGCATTAAGATATCCTGGAAAATACACATCATTTATCAAACCCATTTTTTCAATTTCTTTAACAAGCGGCATCTGAATGGATTTTTTATTTCCTGCTATAACAAGTTTTAGGTTTGAATGTAATTTTTTAACTCTGCGATAAGATTCTAAAATCCTCTTAAGATTTTTTCTCTCAACAGAAGTGGCGACTGTAAAAATATATGGAGGAAAAATTTTAAGATGTTTACGAAAAGCATCTAATTTTGTTTTATCTTCAATCCTTACAAACCCTTCTCTTACCCCTGGATATATCACACAAATCTTTTCCTGCGGGATTTTATAATACCTCATAAGAGATGTCTTTACATACTCTGACACAGCAATTATACTATCTGCTCGTTTCAAATACAGGGGGATATTTTTATACCAGACTTCTTCATACCAGTAGGCATCCATCTCTTTAAAGTCTAAACCATGGATAGTAGTTATTGCCTTAATTTTTTTTAGATATGGTAAGAAATAGCCTGTACTATGAAAGATATCAATATTTTTCTTTTTCAACCACCTTTCAATAATGGAAATCTTGCGGTCTTCAAAATAGGTTATAATAGGTTTGGGTGCCTTTTTCAGGTAAAGAGAAAAATTATTCTGTTCTGGCAAAAAAAATGCTTTTTGCCTTTGTTGAAAATTACGCCAGAAATAATCAAAAATGAGATATTCGTTTTCCTTATCTATATTAGCAAGTGCTTTGATAAACTCCAGTGCCCATATTTCCAATCCTGCGGCATTTTGAACCTGTAAGGTTACACCTAAAGATATTCGCATATTAAAATAACTCCATTTTTTTGTTCTTTCCTGTCACATGAGATACCCATATTCGTTGAAATAAAGGGCCCAATTTCAGGGATATCCCGCAGATAACTAAAAAAGACCAAAGTAAATATGTTAGATTTTTCAGCGACAAACAAAAATAAAAAAAATACCTGGATTTTATAAAACCCTTGAATTGCTTTTGCGCTTCCAAAAACCTGCCGGCTGCCAAAAAATCCTGACCCTCTAAAAATTTGTCTCTAATCTTACTTATCTCGTATTTTCTCCAGCAATTTCTTGAAATAATATTTTTTCCTCTCGCATAAACAGCATAGTAATCCATCACAATAAAAAAATTGACTGAAGAAGCAATATGTTGCCGACTACCCTGAGTGGGATGTACCCGATAATACATCAATTTTTCATGGATAATACCTATAGGAAATTTTTGTAGTATTCGCAGCCACATTTCCAGGTCATTGGCAGTAAAAAGCATACTCCTGGGTATTTGATACTTTTCCAGAATTTCAAACCAATCTTTCGCTTCGGGAGAGGCGAAAAACTTCTCCTCTCTGAATAGCCAAACCTCAGAAAATACGCTTTTAACAAACATAGCGCTGGAAGATATTAAAAAATCTCCAAAGATTAAAAAACCATTGTATGCTATCTTAAAGTCTATAATATCAATGTTAGAAAGAGCTTCTGGAAATTGCCGTTCTCCGATAACCTTATCTTTAGAATTTATAATATATGCCTGAGTAAAAACTGCTGGAACACTCGAATGTTTTTGTAAAAATTCAACCTCTTTTTGGACAATAAAAGGTTCATACACATCATCAGAATGATAAATGGCGAGAAATTCTCCTTTTGCTAATCCAATTATTTTATTATAATTTCCATAACAAAAAAGATTCTCTGAGTTTTTGTTAAATATTACTCTTGGGTCTTTGTAAGAGCGGACTATTTTTTCTGTATCATCCGTAGAACCATTATCAGATACGATAATCTCTAAATTTGTATATGTTTGTTTCAAAATAGATTCAAGACACCGACCAATATAGCGAGCGCTATTATAGGTGGGAATACCAATTGTAACCAGTGGTTGTGTGTTCATTTTATTAAAAATCTGATAAATTGCGAGATTTCACTTGCCATTTATTTTCCGATTTTTGAATATTGGTCTATTCCAGAAATGTAAGAAAATTTCTTTTATCTCTTCGGGTAATATTCTATATGTAATTAGTCCATATAATCCTACAATAAGCATATTAAGAATCCGCTTAACATTTTTATCTATGGGGAAGTAATATATAATAAAAACACAGACTAAAAAAGGCAAAATAATTGACAAAAAATTTTTAATCATTGGAAGATAATTAAGTTTAATTTTTCCCTTACTTCGTTTGTGAATATAAACAGGCAGCATCCAGAAAACAGTTAAAACTGCACCCAGAAAGGTTCCCAATGCCGTGCCACCAATGCCAAGGTTGAAATATTTTACAAATACAAGAGATAACACAAAATTAACAATGGCTTCACTCCATGCTATAAAGATATTAATAAAGTTCAAACCCGTACTAAGCGAACCTGGGCCGTTAATAACCGAACAAAAATATGCATATCCTCCCAAAGAAAATACTGTAAGCATTCCAGCGTAACCTTTAGGCCCTACCCATAGATTTATAATATCCTGCGCAAAAGCAATGCTACCTATCCAGACCAGACCCCCTAATAAAGAAAGAGAAACAATCATTTTATTACATGTTTGTTCTATCCATTGATAATCTCCAGATGCATATGCTCTACCAAACATTGGAATAATAGGAAAACTTGCTGCAGAAAAAATAAAAAAGGTAGAGGTGATTAACTTAAAGGTAATAGAATAAGGGGTAACTGCTTTAAGACCTAAAAAATGGCTGATGATTAAATTATCTGTATTCCATACAACCATAGTTGCTAAACCAATTATAAAAAATCTAAGACCTGTAGCCAGAATAGACTGCACAGAAAATTCTTCAACATCAGAAGGTTGAAACAGTTTGGTAAATTTTGCTTTTATATATATTCTATTATCCTCATAAAACAAGAGAAAATGTATGGCCCCAAACAAACTTACAATTATTGTTAGAATACCTCTTATTAAACAATAAACTACCAGATTTCCCTTAATTCCTATAACCACCAGCAATGCTAAAAAAGGCATAATAGCAGAAAGGGTGCTATAAAATCTTTCAATGTAAACCTTTTGGTTGGCTACAAACCCACCTATGAACATAGATAAAGGAAGGTTAATCAGAAATAATATTGCTGATACAAAAGTTGCCTGAGATACTTCGTGGTAAATAGTTGAAGGTATTTTACCTAGAAGATTGAGCCAGTGTGGTGTATAGTGGGTATATAGCAAAAATCCAGCAGATACTACAATAACAATTATAAGAGTTAAAATAAATGCTTTTAGTATAATCCTTAACTGGTTCAACTTATCCAGAGCTTTTGCAGCAAGAACATTTACAGTGGTGGGAAGTCCTATTTGACAGGTAGAGAGATATGTCAGTAAAGTACTGATAATAGCAATAGCACCATATCTTTCTACCCCAAAATAGCGAAGTCCCAGAGGGGCTGAAATAATACCTATAACAGTAGTAATAACATTGGCTGTCCAGCCAGAAAAGGCACCCCATAAAAAATTTTTTCTTCTAATGGTGGTCATATAACTTATTTTTCTTTTAACTGTTTTATTACTTCCTGCCAGCGATGAATCATAAGATGCTGATTTATTGTTCTATTGAAACCTGCTCTTGCTATTTCCTTTCTTTTATTTTCTCTGGCTAAATAATATCGTATAAAACATAACAAATCTTCAAGGGTAGCAAAGACAACAATTTGGTTCCCAATTTCAAAATATTGTTCAATCATTGGTATATACTCTGTGAGTTGAAAACCTCCTGCCATAGGTATATCAAAATGTCTTTGCTTTATCTGTTTTGTAACTGTATAATATGATTTTTTTAATACAGTACGTTTTAAGAAAGATAAAATCCTCATAGGATTTTTCAATAAGAATCTAATGTCATAATTTGTTGCAAGTTTTTCCAAATTCAAGTTAATTTTAGAGGTTCTAAAGATGTTTTTCATCTGACATAAGGTTATCTTACCACCAGGCCAGCCATTTCCGTAAAATCTTACATTCACCTGATTGCGTTTCAAAAAATCATAAACACATTTTCGGTAAGGGCTATAAGTTCCGATAAAAGTAACATCGTACAGAAAAGCATCAGTTTCTTCTTCCACTACTAAATCAAAATTAAATGCGGCCCATTGGCTTTGTATTACATTAATATAACCATCACGCAAATATTTATCATAAGAAAAAAAATCACATGTTATAGGATGGGTAAAAAAGCTGGCTTTATATTTAGTGTAATTATCATATCTATGATTGTCATCTCCAAACCAGTTTGAAGTTTTACAAATTTTCCCTATTTCCTTCCAGGTTTTTTCAGTAATGGTGTCGTTGGAATAATCATTCATTACAACCCAATCAGGTTTAACTTCTTTCACATATGTCAACAATTTTCCATCGTCTTTTTTAGAAGTCAATCCAGGCCCTGCAAGATACTCATCAATCTCAAATATATAAACATCGTGCCCCAACTGTCTTAAAGGTTCTACCCAGTATATTTCTTCGAGGGAAGATCCAAGTTTTTTATTTCCACCGAGATATCTGACCAAACAGAAAACTATTTTCATTTTTTATTTATACTATTATTCAGAAAATGTTTAATTCTTCGTAACATCTTAAAAACTATATGAGGGGTCAATAAAAAAGGTAAATGAATCAACCAGAATGTTGGGTATCTTCCATAACTCTTTATCATATTAACAGCAATCTCTTTTTTATTATTCACCCCGTATAGGTTCACGCATAATATTGTTTTTAAGTTAGCCCGATACATATTATCTATTAAATAGGTATATGTTTTTTTTTCATATCCCAGGTCTTTCATCCCCTTAAAAATTTTTACCAATTCAAAACCTGGTTGAAGGGTTGCGGAATAACCATGTGGTCTCCATCTTTCATTACCAGTTTCTGGGGTTCTGAGATTAACCAGTTTGTCTGAAATAATCAATGCAGAGTGGTTTTGTAAAATTTCTACGAGTACCCCAACATGAACAAATCCACCACCAATATACTTTGCAACATCAGATTGATTCCATGCTTCTGTTTCTATAACTAAAGAAGAGATAAGTCCAAATAAAAATTTACTCCTCTGGAAAAAGATATCACCATTTTCACAATAAATGTCTTGATAAATATCTGCCCTTTGACGATGAGGATATTCTTTCATATTAATATCACATTCTGCATAATTAAGAAAAACAACAGAAGTATTTTTATATTCAGTTAATTTATTAAGCAATACAGATATGGAATTTTTTTCCAAAGTATCATCATCACTTAATAACCACACATATTTTCCTTGTGCTCTTTTAAAAAGTAAATCCACATTTTTGTCAAATCCTAAATTTTCTTCATTTCTAAAATATCTTATGATTGGATATTGGCTCTGGTACTCTTTGATTATTTGAGGTGTTTCGTCTGTGGATGCGTTATCTGAAATTACAATTTCTATTTCTTGTTCAATACCTTTTATTTGAGCAACAATACTGTCTAATGCTTCTTTGATATGTTTTGAGCCATTATAGGTGGGGATACCAATACTAAGCAAAAGTTTTTGCATAACAGGACCTTATTTATTTTTTATTGTTAGACCACACTGTTTAATCAAAGAGATGTTTTTTACTGCTAAAAAATTAATATTACTGGACTGATCAAAATCCTTTAGTTGTTTTAGCGCTCCAAATTCTTTGCTGTCAATTTCAAACATTGTATAACCGAAACTTTCAAGATAAGTGAGCAAGTCGGATGGCATATAGCCGAAAAGTTTTGTATGATATTGTTGTATTTCCAATAAAATTATTGGGGATATCTCTTGAAGAACCTTTTCTGCTCCTTGTAATGCCGCCAATTCTCCACCTTCTATATCCATTTTGATAAAATCTAATTTTTTAATGTGATTTAGTTTGCAATAATCATCTAATTTTCTTATTGGGACTTCAATTTGATAGAATCTTTGATTATCTTCATAAAAATGCGGGCGTAAAGAAGCAAAAGCAGTGCCCAGTTTTGAAGGAACAAACAATTTAGTAAATCCTTCTTCGTTTCCACATGCTGCTCTA